>NZ_AKIU01000081.1:0-76892 GCF_000282675.1 Pantoea sp. GM01
TGGCCGCTCGGGAATCCCACCACTGGCCTGAATCATTGCGTCTTAAAGCGGGGCGCATCATACCAAATGCACTCAGCCTGTAAAGCGCCGTCACATAAAATAAAAATCGTTTGTCCACTTTTTACGCGTGGCGCTGAAGAGTTGAACAGCTCAGCGCCAAAGTGGTTAAAGAATGATCGTGCGATTGCCGTAAACGAATACGCGTTGGCCCAGAACTTTATACAGTGCGCGGCTCAACACATTTTTCTCAACGTCACGTCCAGCACGCATCATCTCTTCTGCGGTATAGCTGTGATCGACGTTAATCACGTCCTGCATGATGATCGGACCTTCATCAAGATTATCATTTACATAGTGCGCAGTTGCGCCAATGATTTTCACACCACGCTCGTACGCCTGATGATACGGACGCGCACCGATAAACGCTGGCAAGAAAGAGTGGTGAATATTGATGATCTGGTTTGGATAGCGCTGAACGAAGGCTGGCGTTAATACACGCATGTATTTGGCCAATACCACGTAATCCGGCTGATAGCGGTCAATTTCGTCCGCCATACGGTTATCGTGCTCTTCACGCGTGTGACCTTCGTGGCTCACCAACACAAACGGAATGTCGAAACGTTCAACCAGCGAGCGCAGGGTTTCGTGGTTACCGATGACCGCTGCAATCTCCATATCGAGACCGCCAAACGCACTTTTCATCAGCAGGTCGCCAAGGCAGTGTGCCTCTTTGGTTACCAGAATCACCACACGGCGGCGTCCGGCACTTTGCAACTCACGGACTGAACCGGTTGGCAGCGCGCTATCGAGATCGGCCAACAAGGTGTTGTCGTTGAAAATCCCTTCCAGCTCTGTGCGCATGAAAAAGCGCCCGGTACGGTGATCGACAAACTCATTGTTCTGCACAATGTTAAGTTCGTGCTTGTAGCAAATGTTGGTGATCTTGGCGATCAGACCTTTCGCATCAGGGCAAATGGTTCGTAAAACTTTTCGTTGGATGGTTTGCGCTTGCATCTCGATCAGAGTCCTGTCAAAGCGATGAATGGTAAAGCCGTTGTGTATCTGTCCAGATTAGCCACAACATTTTTTGTATTTTTTATCGGAGCCACAAGGACAGCGATCGTTACGTCCTAACTCAGGCGTTGTTCCGTCAACATAGTACCAGCGTTGATCCTCGCGAAGAAAGCGCGAACATTCATAGATCGCTGAAGTACGGCCTTTTTCGAGGTAACGCGCAAAAAACGTTACAAAGGCTTCATTCTCATGGCTTCCATCATTACAACGAGTTACATTCAAACCCAGCCATTCAGTACCGGAAAAACTTTCAGATAATAACGTTTCGAGGTCGGCCACGCGTTTACTGGAGTGCCAGGTCGCAGCCAACCACGTAGCATTTTTAACGACATAGGCACTGTAACGTGAGCGCATCAACTGTTCCGCGCTGGACGGGTTCGCTTGGCCATTCAGATAGGGTTGGCAACATAAGCTATACTCCTTTCCGCTGCAGCAAGGGCACTTTTCAGACACGTCATCTCCTGGAAGTGATTAAAGTAAATTAAAGCGTGCGCTATGGTAGCCGACTGTCAGGCGTGATGCTACGTACCAGGCTAATCACGAGGTGAGATGAGAAAAGTCAGGATTGGGCTGGCACTAGGTTCAGGTGCCGCTAAAGGATGGTCACACATCGGCGTAATTACTGCGCTCGAGCGCGCGGGGATTGAAATCGATGTGGTGGCGGGTTGTTCAGTGGGTGCGCTAGTTGGCTCGGCCTACGTAAATGGTCGGCTGGGCGTGATGGAAAAATGGGTGAGCGCATTTCGTTACTGGGACGTTATCCGCTTGATGGATCTCTCCTGGCAGCGCGGTGGGTTGCTGCGCGGCGATAGGGTGTTCAGCCATATTCGACAGCTCATTCCAAATGAACTTATTGATGACTGCGGTAAACCTTTTGGCGTAGTGGCTACCAATTTGAGTACCGGACGAGAAGTGTGGTTGACCGAGGGCGATTTGCATCAAGCTGTGCGCGCGTCCTGTAGTATGCCAGGCTTATTACCACCTATCGCTTACAATGGGTATTGGTTAGTAGATGGAGCAGTGGTTAATCCTGTGCCAATCTCACTAACCCGTGCGTTGGGTGCCGATATTGTTATTGCTGTTGATTTACAGCACGACGCGCACCTGATGCAGCAGGATCTACTATCAGTAACGCCGCAAAGCGGTGAAGAAGCGGCGGCAGTTGAAGCGCTGAGTTGGGGTAAAAAATTGCGTCAACGCATTGTGGGTTTGACGCATCGCCGAGCTAATCAAACGCCGGGTGCGATGGAGATTATGTCTACATCCATTCAGGTACTGGAAAATCGTCTGAAACGTAACCGCATGGCGGGCGACCCGCCGGATGTGCTGATTCAGCCGTTTTGTCCACAAATTTCCACACTGGACTTCCATCGTGCAGAAGAAGCCATCGCGGCAGGCAAGGCCGCCGTTGAGAAGAAAATGGATGAACTATTACCGCTGGTCCGTGGCAGATAGTCAGGTTGTTCATTCACAAGTGTTGCTACTTCAGTCGATTCTGAAAGGCGCAACTGCATTTTATGAACCACTATTGAATTATCTGGTACGCAGGGGGAGAGAATGGAAAAACCGCTAATCGGCAAAAAGATTCTCATTGTCGAAGATGAGGTCGTTTTCCGTTCATTGATAGACAATTTACTGACAAGTTTGGGCGCAAGCACGCTTGAAGCTGGTGATGGCCTTGATGGTTTGACCTTACTGTCCGCACAGTCAGTGGATTTGGTTATTTGCGATCTTGAAATGCCGCGCATGGGGGGCATTCCGTTTGTTGAACGCATTCGTACGCGCGGCAACAACGTGCCCATTTTGATTATCTCTGCCACACAAAATATGGCGGATATTGCGCATGTATTGCGATTGGGCGTTCAGGATGTGTTGTTGAAACCGCTTAAAAATCTCGAACGCTTCAGAGAGGCCGTATTCGAGTGTCTTTATCCATCGATGTTCACTTCAAAGGTGGAGGAAGATGAGCAGCTTTTTCAGGATTGGGATGCTCTGGTAAGCGATCCATTGGCCGCGTCGAAATTACTCAAACAATTACAGCCGCCGGTTCAGCAAACTATCGCCAATTGCCGTATTAATTATCGCCAGCTCACCATGGCTGAACAGCCGGGGTTAGTGCTGGATATTGCGGCATTATCTGATAACGATCTTGCATTCTACTGTCTTGACGTGACGCGCGCTGGAGATAACGGTGTGTTAGCCGCGCTGTTACTGCGTGCATTATTTAACGGTTTATTGCAGGAACAACTCTCTGGACAAAAGCAGCGATTACCAGAGTTAAATGGTCTGCTGCGTCAGGTCAATATGCTATTGCGGCAGGCCAATCTCAGCGGTCAGTTCCCTTTGCTGGTGGGTTATTACCATCGACAATTGAAAAATCTGATACTGGTTTCGGCCGGTTTGAATGCCACGCTGCATATTAATACCCACCAAATTCAACTCAGTAACGGCGTGCCCCTCGGTACAATGGGCAGTACCCATCTCAACCAAATCAGCCAGCGCGCAGATGCATGGCAGTGTCATATTTGGGGTGCCGGCGGCAGGCTACGTTTGATGCTATCAGCTGAAGAATAATCAACCGGATTTAAATTTTCCGCGGGTTAAAGACAGGACCAGGGGCAAGCTTTACACTTGGGTAATAGTCTTAATTTCCGCGGATTAGCTCCATCCAGGATAAATCCGCCTGATAGTAACTGATATACTCATTTCGTTTTTAAACCGACATATCAAGTAATAACTTGAACGGCCTATTAAGAGAGGTATTTAGATGTCTGCCTATAAGACTAAAGTAAAAAAAGCGGTAATCCCTGTTGCAGGTCTCGGTACGCGTATGCTGCCTGCTACTAAAGCTATTCCAAAAGAGATGTTACCGCTGGTCGATAAGCCGTTGATCCAGTATGTCGTGAATGAGTGCATTGCAGCAGGCATTAACGAGATTGTGCTGGTTACACACTCCTCTAAAAACGCCATCGAAAACCACTTTGATACCAGTTTTGAACTGGAATCCATGCTGGAAAAACGTGTTAAACGTCAGCTGCTGGATGAAATCCAGTCAATCTGCCCACCACACGTAACCATCATGCAGGTTCGTCAGGGTATTGCCAAAGGTCTGGGCCATGCGGTGATGTGTGCACATCCACTGATTGGCGATGAGCCTTTTGCCGTTATCCTGCCAGACGTCATCATTGATGAATACGAATCTGACCCAACCAAAGATAACCTGGCAGAGATGCTGACTCGCTATGAAGAGAGCGGTCGTAGCCAGATCATGGTTGAACCTGTAGCTGATGTTACCGCTTATGGCGTAGTTGACTGCCAGGGCGCTGATCTTGCACCAGGCCAGAGCGCGCCAATGGTAGGCGTAGTTGAGAAGCCTAAAGCTTCAGAAGCTCCATCTAACCTGGCAGTAGTGGGTCGTTACGTGCTGTCTGCTGATATCTGGCCGCTGCTGGCTAAAACCCCTCCAGGCGCAGGTGGCGAAGTTCAGCTGACTGACTCCATTGCAATGCTGATGGAAAAAGAGACCGTTGAAGCTTATCACCTGAACGGCGTAAGCCATGACTGCGGTAACAAACTGGGTTACATGCAAGCCTTTGTTGAGTACGGCGTTCGCCATCCAGTATTGGGTAAAGATTTTACCCAGTGGCTCGAAGGCGCTGTAGGCAACAAAAAGTAACTCAATAAACACAGGATAATTCAATGAAAGTCACTGTATTTGGTATCGGCTATGTCGGTCTGGTTCAGGCTGCGGTGTTAGCCGAAGTCGGACATGACGTTCTCTGTATTGATGTCGACGAAAAGAAAGTCGAAAATTTAAAGAAAGGCCATATTCCGATTTTTGAACCAGGCCTGACGCCACTCGTAATGTCTAACTATGAGTCGGGTCGCCTTAAGTTCAGCACCAATGCGGAAGAAGGCGTTAATCATGGTGTGATGCAGTTCATCGCTGTGGGTACTCCACCCGATGAAGACGGTTCTGCCGATCTGAAATATGTGACTGCAGTTGCGCGCACCATTGCACAGCACATGAACGATCATAAAGTTGTTATCGACAAATCTACTGTGCCAGTGGGTACAGCGGATCGTGTTCGTGCGGTAATGACGGAAACGTTGCAAAAGCGCGATGTGAATATCGCTTTTGACGTGGTTTCAAATCCGGAATTCCTTAAGGAAGGCGCCGCTGTTAATGACTGCATGCGTCCGGAGCGTATCGTCGTCGGAACGGATAACGATGAAGTGGTTGAGCTGTTACGTGAACTGTACGAACCGTTCAACCGTAATCATGATCGTATGATTTTAATGGATATCCGCAGTGCAGAGCTGACGAAATACGCGGCAAACTGCATGCTGGCAACCAAAATCAGCTTCATGAATGAGATTTCCAACCTGGCAGAACGTCTGGGAGCCGACGTCGAGAAAGTCCGCCAGGGTATTGGTTCCGACTCGCGTATCGGTTACCACTTCATCTATCCGGGTTGTGGTTACGGCGGTTCTTGTTTCCCGAAAGACGTGCAGGCGCTGATTCGCACTGCTGAGTCTATCGGCTACACACCGCGCCTGCTGCAGGCGGTAGAAGACGTTAACGATTCTCAGAAGAGCAAGCTGCCGAACTTCATCAAGCGCCATTTCGGTGACGATCTGCGCGGCAAGACCTTCGCTCTGTGGGGACTGGCATTCAAACCCAACACTGACGATATGCGTGAAGCTTCTAGTCGTGTGCTGATGGAAACGCTGTGGGAAGCGGGTGCAACGGTTCAGGCGTTTGACCCGGAAGCGATGGATGAAGCCCAGCGCGTTTACGGTCATCGTGATGATCTTAAGCTGATGGGTACTAAGGAAGCCGCGCTGCAGGGTGCGGATGGCTTAGTTATCTGTACTGAATGGCAAAACTTCCGTGCGCCAGATTTCGATGTCATCAAAAATGCGTTAAAACAACCCGTGATTTTTGATGGTCGTAACCTGTATGATCCAGAGCGTATTAGCAAACGCGGCTTCACGTACTATGCAATCGGCCGCGGAGCGTCAATTAAAACCGTAGAATAATGAGGGATGTATGAAGTTTCTGGTCACCGGCGCGGCAGGTTTTATTGGATTTCACGTTAGTCAGCGCTTGCTGGCCGCTGGTCACCAGGTTGTCGGTATCGATAACCTGAATGACTACTATGATGTCAGCCTGAAACAGGCCCGATTGGATCAGAACACTCAACATCCTGATTTTATTTTCGTAAAAATGGACCTGGCGGATCGCCAGGCCATTTCTTCTTTATTCGCTGAGCATGCGTTTGAACGCGTAATCCATTTGGGCGCTCAGGCCGGCGTACGTTATTCGATTGAAAATCCACATGCCTATGCTGATGCTAACTTAATCGGTCACCTCAATATTCTTGAAGGTTGCCGCCATCACAAGATCGGGCATCTTTTATATGCATCATCCAGTTCAGTATACGGGCTCAACCGTAAAATGCCTTTTTCAACGGACGACTCCGTTGACCATCCTGTTTCACTTTATGCGGCCACTAAAAAAGCCAACGAATTGATGTCGCACACCTATTCTCATCTTTATCAATTACCCACGACTGGATTACGCTTCTTCACCGTTTATGGGCCCTGGGGCCGTCCGGATATGGCTCTGTTCAAATTTACCCGTGCGATGTTAGCGGGTGAGCAAATTGATGTGTATAACAACGGGCAAATGACGCGCGACTTCACCTATATTGATGATATTGCAGAAGCGATCGTGCGTTTGCAGGGTGTCATTCCGACATCAGATGATAAATGGACAGTTGAAGCGGGTTCTCCAGCAAGCAGTTCAGCTCCCTATCGTGTTTTCAACATCGGTAATAGCCAACCTGTAAGTTTGATGACTTACATTGAGTCGCTGGAAAAGGCGCTGGGAATTGAGGCAAAGAAAAATATGCTGCCAATGCAACCTGGCGATGTGCTGAGTACCAGTGCTGATACCCAGCCGCTGTATGAAGCAATTAACTTCCGCCCACAAACGGGTGTGGAAGAGGGTGTTAAGCATTTTGTTGAATGGTATCGCCACTTCTATCAACAATAACTGAGCATAAAAAAAGGAAGCCTATGGCTTCCTTTTTCTTACCTGGTGGAAAGTGAATGCACTATTTGCTATTCACAATTCGAAGCACTGAAATGATTACAGCAGGAAATCGTCCAGTTGTTTTCCTTGTTCTTCAATTGCTTTTTTAATTACTGCAGGCGTCCGACCTTGACCAGTCCAGGTGCGGTTTTCACCGTTTTCGTCGACATATGAATATTTAGCAGGACGAGCAGCACGCTTGGCTTTACTGGATGTTTTGGTCTCAGATAATGCCTGCAACAATTCATTCGGATCGATACCGTCTGCAATTAACATCTCACGATACTGTTCAAGCTTGCGGTTACGTTCGGCATTTTCCGTTTGTAGATGCGAATCTTCTTCGCGACGCTCATTGACTACAACTTCGAGTTTTTCCAGCATCTCTTCCAGCGTTTCCAGAGAGCATTCCCGAGCTTGTGCGCGCAATGTACGGATATTATTAAGAATTCTAAGTGCTTCGCTCATTGTCCTAATCCAAAATATATTAAATGGGAGTGGTTCTGCCGTCTCATAATAGTGGTGCGAAAAAATAACTGCAATAGCCAGATTTAAAAGCAAAATGTAAATTAAAAAATAAAGCGTGATTTTAGAACGATACACAAAATATATTTACGCGTTCAGTGATATTTTTAAGCTGAGCCTTTGTAACGCATGCATTATCATCAGCTATTCCTAACACTTCACCAGTAATAGTAATGAATAAAATATCGGCAAAAGTTGTACTTTGCCAAAACGTGCTTTCTTAGTATTGTTGCAGCGAAACGGCGCTTACTAACGATGTTAATTTGAGCAGATGATAAAAAAGAATGCATCGCTACAGCTATACAACTTTATGCTAGACTGCGGCGCAACAGATTCAGGCTGCGATGAGATTTTGCTTATGGCTCAACTTTATTTTTATTACTCTGCGATGAATGCGGGGAAATCAACGGCTTTGCTTCAGTCTTCCTATAATTATCACGAACGCGGTATGCGTTCGCTGGTTTATACCGCTGAAATTGACGATCGTTTTGGCGCGGGCAAAGTCAGTTCACGCATCGGCCTCTCGTCTCCTGCGTTTTTATATAACGCAGAGACGAAGCTGGATCAGGATATTGCCGCCGAGCATGCTAAACAAGCGGTGCACTGTGTGTTGGTCGATGAAAGTCAATTCCTCACGCGTGAGCAGGTTAAAGCGTTGTCTGATGTGGTAGATAACCTTGATATTCCGGTACTGTGTTACGGATTACGTACCGATTTTCGCGGCGAGTTGTTTGTTGGTAGCCAATACTTACTGGCGTGGGCGGATAAACTGGTTGAGTTAAAAACCATTTGTCATTGTGGCCGTAAAGCCAGCATGGTTTTACGTCTCGATGCAAACGGCAAACCTTTCAGTGAAGGCGAACAGGTCGTTATTGGTGGTAATGAGCGCTATATTTCGGTGTGTCGCAAGCATTACAAGCAAGCGATTGATGAAGGTTCGTTAAACGCGATATATGCGTCCCAACAGCCGCATGCATAGCCAACATGCCGGATAAAAAACTAAAAAACCCGCCGGAACGGGTTTTTTAGTTAAAACAATTTAAACTTTCTTCGCTTTTTTCTCGATCTTAACTTCTAGTTTAGTCTCTTCAACTCTATCGCTATAAGATTCTGAAAACTCACGTCCGTAGAAAGTATCCAGCATGATTTGTTTAAGTTCAGCAATCAGCGGATAACGTGGGTTAGCGCCAGTACATTGATCATCAAATGCGTCTTCAGCAAGTTTATCGACTTTCGCGAGGAAATCAGCTTCCTGTACACCGGCTTCGCGGATAGAAGTTGGAATGCCCAATTGGGTTTTCATCTCTTCAATCCAGGCCAGCAGTTTCTCAATTTTCTGCGCGGTACGATCTCCAGCCGCTGAAAGTCCCAGATGATCGGCAATTTCAGCATAACGACGGCGCGCTTGTGGGCGATCGTACTGACTGAATGCTGTCTGCTTAGTCGGATTGTCATTCGCGTTATAACGAATTACGTTTGAAATCAGTAGGGCATTAGCCAGTCCGTGTGGGATATGAAACTCAGAACCCAGTTTATGCGCCATTGAGTGACATACACCTAAGAAGGCGTTTGCGAACGCGATACCCGCGATAGTTGCCGCATTATGCACACGTTCACGAGCCACAGGATTTTTAGCGCCATCGCGATAGCTGGCGGGCAGATTTTCTTTCAGCAGTTTCAGCGCTTGCAACGCCTGGCCGTCAGAATATTCATTCGCTAATACTGACACGTAAGCTTCAAGCGAGTGCGTAACTGCATCCAGACCGCCGAAGGCGCAAAGTGAGCGCGGCATGTCCATGACCAGGTTGGCATCAACAATCGCCATATCCGGGGTGAGGGCATAGTCCGCCAATGGATATTTTTGACCAGTAGCATCATCGGTTACCACGGCAAACGGCGTTACTTCAGAACCGGTACCAGACGTGGTGGTAATAGCAATCATGCGTGCTTTGACACCCATTTTCGGGAACTTATAGATACGTTTACGGATGTCCATAAAGCGCAGCGCCAGCTCTTCGAAATGGGTCTCTGGATGTTCGTACATAACCCACATGATTTTTGCTGCATCCATCGGTGAACCACCGCCAAGCGCAATAATTACGTCCGGTTTAAAGCTGTTCATTTGCTCAGCACCTTTACGAACGATACTGAGCGTTGGATCTGCTTCTACTTCAAAGAAAACTTCTGTTTCGATGCCGTGTGACTTCAGTACACGGGTGACTTGATCGGCATAGCCATTATTAAACAGGAAGCGGTCGGTGACGATAAAGGCGCGTTTAGCACCATCAGTTGCGACTTCTTCAAGGGCAATTGGCAGTGAACCGCGACGGAAGTAGATAGACTTTGGAAGTTTATGCCACAACATATTCTCAGCTCGCTTGGCCACGGTTTTCTTGTTAATGAGATGTTTTGGTCCCACGTTTTCAGAAATGGAGTTACCACCCCATGAACCACAGCCGAGCGTCAGTGACGGAGCCAGTTTAAAGTTGTACAGGTCTCCGATACCGCCTTGTGAGGCCGGTGTGTTGATCAGAATACGTGCGGTCTTCATTTTGTCGCCAAAATAGTGCACGCGTTCAATCTGGTTGTCCTGGTCGGTATACAGACAGGATGTATGGCCGATACCGCCCATGGTCACCAGTTTTTCTGCTTTATCGACAGCGTCGTAGTAATCCTTCGCACGATACATCGCTAATGTCGGTGACAGTTTTTCATGGGCAAATGGCTCAGATTCATCAACCAGCTTCACTTCACCAATCAGAATTTTGGTATTAGCCGGAACGCTAATGCCTGCCAATTCGGCAATCTTCGCCGCGGGTTGTCCAACTATTGCAGCGTTCAGGGCACCATTTTTCAGGATAATGTCCTGAATCGCTTTCAGCTCTTTACCTTGCAGCAGGTAGCCGCCATGGCTGGCAAAACGTTCACGCACGGCGTCGTAAGCGGAATCAACCACAATGACGGACTGTTCAGAAGCACAGATGACGCCGTTATCGAAGGTTTTTGACATCAGGATAGATGCGACAGCACGCTTGATGTCAGCCGTTTCATCAATAACGACAGGCGTATTACCCGCCCCAACACCAATTGCAGGTTTACCTGAGCTGTAAGCCGCTTTAACCATGCCCGGACCACCGGTTGCAAGGATTAAGTTAATATCCGGGTGATGCATTAATTGATTCGAAAGCTCAACCGAAGGCGCATCGATCCAGCCGATAATATCCTTTGGCGCGCCTGCTGCAATCGCCGCTTGTAGCACGATGTCTGCGGCTTTATTAGTCGCGTCTTTTGCACGTGGATGCGGGGAGAAGATAATACCGTTGCGGGTTTTAAGGCTGATCAACGCTTTAAAAATGGCGGTTGAGGTCGGGTTGGTAGTTGGCACTATGCCGCAGATCAAGCCAATCGGTTCAGCAATGGTAATTGTGCCGAAGGTATCATCGGTGGCGAGAATGCCGCAGGTTTTCTCATCTTTATAGGCGTTGTAAATGTATTCAGATGCAAAGTGATTTTTGATGACTTTATCTTCAACAATACCCATGCCAGATTCAGCGACGGCCAGTTTGGCCAGCGGGATTCGTGCATCTGCAGCAGCGAGGGCTGCAGCGCGGAAAATTGCATCAACTTGTTCCTGACTAAAATTAGCGTACTCACGCTGTGCCTTTTTTACACGCTCAACCAGTGCATTAAGTTCGGCAACATTAGTAACGGCCATAGTGCTCTCCTGAAGGAAGTTAAACTCTTTTAGTAAACAAGCCTGAATCCAGAAGTATAGTCCCGCGATGCTTAACTATTGGTCAGGTTGGCGACAATTTGCCTTTGCTTACTAAAAGGGTTTCCTGGTCAAGATGCTTGTAAATCAGGAAATGCTTTCGATGCGGTAAGATTACCCCTGATGGGGTAGGTGAATTTTGATATAGATCAATCCAGACCCAAGCTGACACCTTTCAGCAGGAACTTTCGCAAGTAAAGTTAGCGCGATGTGCCAAACATTCTGAACCCGTAAGCTTCATCCATATAACCTGACATTAATCGCAGTTGAATAAACTGATATATAGCGAAAAAAGCAGCATAAATTTCTGCTCCTGGCACTGGTTTTCTGCCCGGCTTTTGCTCTACATTAAGCGCGATTTTCTTCTCACACCTTACCGGAGCTTCCTTTGAACCCCGTGCTACTCGACCTTTCCGGCTACATTAAATTTTTTGTCGGCTTGTTTGCCCTGGTGAATCCGGTCGGCATCATCCCGGTCTTTATCAGCATGACCAGCTATCAGGCTGTAGCAGAGCGCAATAAAACCAATCTCACGGCCAACCTTGCCGTGGCCATTATTCTCTGGACGTCACTGTTTCTCGGGGATGGCATCCTGCATCTATTTGGCATCTCGATTGATTCTTTCCGCATCGCAGGCGGTATTTTGGTTGTTACCATCGCGATGTCGATGATTAGCGGAAAACTGGGCGAAGATAAACAGAATAAGCAGGAGAAGTCAGAAAGCGCCATTCGCGAAAGCATTGGCGTGGTGCCACTTGCCTTGCCCTTAATGGCAGGCCCGGGTGCCATCAGCTCAACAATCGTTTGGAGCACGCGTTATCACAGTTGGCAGAACTTAATTGGCTTCACTATTGCGATTGCGATTTTCGCCTTCTGCTGTTGGCTGCTGTTTCGCGCAGCACCTTTAATGGTACGTGTACTGGGTCAAACTGGGATTAACGTCATTACCCGAATCATGGGATTATTACTGATGGCGTTGGGAATTGAATTTATTGTCACCGGCATGAAATCGATCTTCCCCGGATTACTCAATTAATCAGGTTATTTTCAGATTTTAAATGGCGATTGAACCAAAATGGTGCGCTCTGACATTTCATTGCACCATTTTGGTAATTTTATTCATGTTTCTTAACTCATTCCCTATAACATCACTTTTACTACTTACATCCCTCTGCGCATCTCAAAACTCACATCTTATTGTGATTATTGTCACAGTTTAATGCTCTGAATAATCACGTTGAATTAGAATTCATGAAAAGCGAATGACTTAATTAAAGGCAATTTATGCGTGTTTTTGTTCATTTCGCAGTTAAATGGGTAAAAACTATAAGCTAAAGATAATAATGAATAAACTTGCAGCATTAAAATCATTTAGTGATTTTCAATCAATAGGTTGCATGATTTTTTGGCTTGAAAATTAACACTTCTCCTTACCTACTGAACGTGATAAAAGAGAATCTGCTAACATTTTTGCAGTTTAGCTTTGGCGTGCGGGCATCAGTTCTGATAATTTTCGGCACATCACAAATTTTTTATCTGATAGCGACAAATGTGTACGCTTTTTGCTTAAAGGCTATCGGGGTTATGATTAAGGTTGATATTTGTTGATGAAATGCATGGTAGCGCAAACGGCCGCACGTTCACTTATTGCGTTGTGCCTAACGGGAGTTTTGGTACAAAGTCAGGCAGCACAGGTACCAGCGGGTACGCAGTTATCAGATTCACAACGAATGGTGATCAATAACGGTAGCGAAGTTGCAACGCTGGACCCGCAAAAAGCGGAAGGTGTGCCTGAGTCCAATGTGATGCGTAATCTGCTGGAAGGGTTAGTTGAAACCGATAATAACGGTCAACTCGTGCCGGGTGTGGCTAAGCAATGGCAAAGTAATGAAGGGCGCATCTGGACTTTTACGCTGCGTGACGATGCGCGTTGGAGTAACGGCCAGCCCGTTACAGCACAAGATTTCGTTTATAGCTGGCAGCGTCTGGCTGATGCAAAAACAGCCTCACCTTATGCCAGCTATTTGCAGGCGGCGCATGTCGCGAATATTGATGCCATTTTATCGGGCAAAGCGGCTCCCACTGATCTTGGCGTTAAAGCCTTAGACGATCATCATCTGCAAGTCACGTTATCCGAACCCGTTCCCTATTTTGTTGCCATGCTGGCTCACAGCGCGATGAAACCGGTCTATCGTCCGGCGATTGAGCAATGGGGCGAGCAGTGGACGCAACCGCAGCATTATATTGGCAATGGTGCTTTTACGCTGAATGAATGGGTAGTGAATGAAAAAATCACGGTTAAGCGCAACCCATTCTATTGGGATAATGCCCACACAGTGATTGAAGAAGGGGTGTTTTTACCGATCTCTTCGGGAAACAGTGATATTAACCGCTATCGCAGCGGCGGCACTGATATGACTAATAGCGCGGTGCCGCCTGAAATGTTTAATAAATTACAGCAGGATCTTGGGGATGAAGTCAAAATCAGCCCGCTGCTGTGTACCTTTTATTACGAAATCAATAATAAAAAAGCACCGTTCAATGATGCGCGGGTGCGCACCGCATTAAAATTAACGCTCGACCGCGACATTATTGCCAAAAAGATCATGGGCCAAGGGCAGATTCCTGCCTATGGTTTGACGCCGCCATTTACCCAAGGCATTACACTTTCTCCTCCCGCCTGGGCGCAACAAACCCAGACAGCACGCAATGCCGCCGCCAAACAATTGTTGGCTGAAGCCGGTTTCAATGCGCAACATCCCCTGCGATTCACGCTGCTGTATAACACCTCAGAACAGAATAAAAGGCAGGCGATTGCGGCGGCATCTATGTGGCAGAAAAACCTTGGCGCGGTGGTGACGTTGCAGAACCAGGAGTGGAAAACGTTGCTGGAAACGCGACATCAGGCGCAATACGACGTGGTTCGTGCCACCTGGTGCGCGGATTACAACGAGCCCTCAACTTTCCTCAACATGTTGCTGAGCGGCTCATCGATTAATACCGCATTTTACCAAAGCTCTGCTTTTGACCAGCTCATGAAGCAAACGCTCTCTACTACGGATGAAGCTAAACGCGCCTCGCTTTATCAACAGGCTGAAGCTCAACTGGATAAAGACTCGCCGATAGTGCCGGTCTACTACCGCGTAAGCGTGCGGCTGGTGAAACCTTGGGTGGGTGGATTCACCGGTAAGGATCCGCAGGACATGCTGGCGTTGAAATACTATTACATAAAGAAACATTGAGTAATGTGGCGATCCGGCGCTACAGTCGGGCGGCACTTTACCGTGGTAAACCCTGAAGGGTGATTAGGGTCTTCGTACAGACAGGCGGAGTTCACCTGGAAACGGGGTACGCCGGGCGTTTAATCGACCTGGTGAAGATAATAAAACTGGAGCGTAATAATGAACAACATCACGAAAAAAAGCCTGATTGCTGCAGGCGTATTGGCAGCAATCGGCGCGCTGGCAGGGAATGCCGCGCTGGCAGCAACAGTGCCAGCAGGCGTTGAATTGGCAGCAAAACAGGAATTGGTTCGCGGTAACGGCGATGAAGTACAGTCGCTTGATCCACATAAGATTGAAGGTGTGCCAGAAGATAACATCGCGCGAGATCTGTATGAGGGTCTGATCACCAGCGACAGCGATGGTAAACCGGTACCGGGCGTGGCGGAAAGCTGGGAAAACAAAGATTTCAAAGTCTGGACTTTCCACCTGCGCAAGAATGCCAAATGGTCCAACGGCGAGCCGGTTACGGCACAAGATTTCGTTTACAGCTGGCAACGTCTGGTCGATCCGAAAACCGCATCGCCTTATGCCAGCTATCCGCAATATGGTCACATTGTGAATGTCGATGACATCATCGCCGGTAAAAAACCGACGTCCGAGCTGGGTGTAAAAGCCATCGACGATCACACGCTGGAAGTGACGCTGAGCGAGCCGGTACCGTACTTCTATAAGCTGCTGATCAACTCCGTTATGTCGCCGGTTTACAAACCAGCAATCGATAAATTTGGCGACCAGTGGACCCAGCCGCAGAACTGGGTGGGCAACGGCGCTTTCAAACTTGAATCACACGTCATCAACGAACGCGTTGTGCTGGTGCGTAACACGCAGTATTGGGATAACGAACATACCGTACTGAACAAAGTCACCTTCCTGCCAATTAACTCTGAAGTCAGCGACGTTAACCGTTACTTCTCTGAAAATGGCAGCGATATTACCTACAACAACATGCCAATCGAGCTGTTTAAAAAACTGCAGCGTGACAACGGTAAAGAGTTGATGGTGAAGCCGTACCTGTGCACCTATTACTACGAAATCAACAACCAAAAAGCGCCGTTCACCGATCCACGCGTACGTACCGCACTGAAACTGGGTCTGGATCGCGACATCATGGTGAACAAGGTTCTGGCACAGGGCCAGCAACCGGCTTACAGCTTCACGCCGCCGGCTACCGATGGTATGGAACTGCTGCCGCCGGATTGGTTCAAGTGGGATCAGAACAAGCGTAACGAAGAGGCGAAAAAGCTGCTGGCCGAAGCGGGTTATACCGCGGATAAACCGCTGACCTTTAACCTGCTCTACAACACCTCCGATCTGCATAAGAAACTGGCGATCGCCGCGTCTTCCATCTGGAAGAAAAATATCGGTGTGAACATCAAGCTAGAGAACCAGGAGTGGAAAACCTTCCTGGATACGCGTCATCAGGGCAACTTTGATGTGTCTCGTGCAGCATGGTGTGCGGATTACAACGAACCTACGTCGTTCCTGAATATCATGTTGTCTGATAGCAGCAGTAACACCTCACACTATAAGAGCGCTGACTTCGATAAAGTTATTCACGATGCAGTTAAAGCTGCCGACGACAAAGCGCGCGTAGCGGATTACCAGAAAGCTGAGCAGATTCTGGATAAAGACAGCACCATTGTGCCAGTTTACTACTACGTCAACGCACGTCTGGTGAAACCTTACGTGGGTGGTTATACCGGTAACGATCCGCTGGATAAAACCGTCGATAAAAATCTGTATATCATTAAACATTAATAGCACTCAGGCTATCGATAGTGGCGGTGCTGCGGCACCGCCTTTTTACTTTGTGAAGCAACAGCCTGGTAGGTACGGCAATGTTAAAATTCATCCTGCGTCGGCTCCTGGAAGCCATCCCGACGCTGTTTATCCTCATCACCATCTCATTCTTTATGATGCGACTGGCACCCGGCAGTCCATTTACCGGCGAACGTGTGCTCTCGCCTGAAGTGATGGCCAATATCGAAGCGAAATACCATCTCAATGACCCGATTGGGAAACAGTATCTCAGCTATCTGGTCCAGCTGGCACATGGCGATTTTGGTCCATCGTTTAAATATAAAGATTATTCAGTGAACTACCTGGTAGGCCATGCCTTCCCGGTTTCAGCCAAACTCGGCCTGGCGGCATTCTTCCTTGCCGTGGTGCTGGGCGTGACGGCGGGCGTCATCGCTGCCTTAAAGCAAAACAGTTTGTGGGATTATGCCGTGATGGGGGTCGCGATGACCGGCGTGGTGATCCCCAGCTTTGTCGTTGCACCTTTACTGGTGCTGGTCTTCGCGATCACTTTACGCTGGCTGCCCGGCGGTGGCTGGAACGGCGGCCAATGGAACTACATGCTGCTACCGATGGTGGCGCTCTCGCTGGCCTACATCGCTAGTATTGCGCGTATTACCCGCGGCTCGATGATTGAAGTCATGCACTCAAACTTTATCCGCACGGCACGCGCCAAGGGTTTACCGTTGCGTCGTATCGTACTGCGTCATGCGCTCAAGCCCGCCATGCTGCCGGTTCTTTCCTATATGGGACCTGCGTTTGTCGGCATCATCACCGGTTCTATGGTTATTGAATCCATCTATGGTTTGCCGGGCATTGGCCAGCTGTTCGTGAACGGGGCACTGAACCGTGACTATTCGCTGGTGATGAGTCTGACTATTCTGGTTGGCGTGCTGACCATTCTGTTTAACGCGATCGTTGATGTGCTGTACGCCGTGATCGATCCGAAAATCCGTTACTGATTGTGGAGCTCGCCCATGATGTTAAGTAAGAAAAACAGCGAAGCTCTGGATGCCTTCAGTGAAAAACTGGAAGTCGAAGGGCGCAGCCTATGGCAGGATGCGCGTCGCCGCTTTATTCACAACCGTGCTGCGTTCATCAGTCTGTTGGTGTTACTGGTGATCACGCTGTTCGTGGTGTTTGCACCGATGTTGTCGCAGTTCAAATATGACGATACCGACTGGGCGATGATGTCTGCCGCGCCGGATACCGTTTCTGGCCACTGGTTTGGTACCGACTCATCGGGGCGCGATCTGCTGGTGCGCGTCGCAATTGGTGGTCGTATCTCACTGATGGTCGGCATCGCTTCCGCCTTGATCGCGGTACTGGTGGGCACGCTCTATGGCTCATTAGCCGGTTATCTGGGCGGTAAAATTGATTCAGTCATGATGCGTATCCTCGAGATCCTCAACTCCTTCCCGTTCATGTTCTTCGTCATCCTGCTGGTAACCTTTTTCGGTCGCAACATTCTGCTGATCTTTGTCGCGATTGGCATGGTGTCGTGGCTGGATATGGCGCGTATTGTGCGCGGTCAGACATTAGGCCTGAAGCGTAAAGAGTTTATCGAAGCGGCGCAGGTGGGCGGGGTGAGCACCTTCAATATCGTGCTGCGTCACATCGTGCCTAATGTGCTGGGCGTGGTTGTGGTGTATGCCTCGTTGCTGGTGCCGAGCATGATTCTGTTCGAATCCTTCCTCAGCTTCCTTGGCCTTGGGACGCAGGAACCGCTCAGCAGCTGGGGCGCTCTGCTCAGCGACGGCGCCAACTCAATGGAAGTGTCGCCGTGGTTGCTGATGTTCCCGGCAGGTTTCCTGGTGGTCACGCTGTTCTGTTTTAACTTTATCGGCGATGGCCTGCGTGATGCCCTCGACCCGAAAGATCGTTAAGGAGTTTCCCGATGACCATTCATGAATTTCAGCCAGCAATGGCTGCGCGTGCGGGAAACAGTAACCTGCTGCTTGATGTGAAAGATCTGCGCGTCACCTTTAGTACCCACGACGGTGATGTCACTGCTGTGAACGACCTCAATTTTTCACTGCATGCGGGTGAAACACTGGGCATTGTCGGTGAGTCCGGATCGGGTAAATCACAAACCGCGTTTGCCTTGATGGGCCTGCTGGCAAAAAATGGTCGCATTGGTGGTTCAGCCAAGTTCAACGGCGCGGAGATCCTTAATCTGCCGGAGAGCAAGCTGAACAAGCTGCGTGCCGAGCAAATTGCGATGATTTTCCAGGACCCGATGACCTCGCTCAATCCTTACATGCGTGTCGGCGAGCAGTTAATGGAAGTGCTGAAGCTGCACAAAGGGATGAACAGCGCACAAGCGTTTGAAGAATCGGTGCGTATGTTGGATGCGGTAAAAATGCCGGAAGCGCGTAAGCGCATGAAGATGTTCCCGCACGAGTTCTCTGGCGGTATGCGCCAGCGTGTGATGATCGCCATGGCGCTGCTGTGTCGGCCGAAACTGTTAATTGCCGATGAACCCACTACAGCGCTCGACGTTACCGTGCAGGCGCAGATCATGACGTTGTTAAATGAACTGAAGCGTGAGTTCAATACTGCGATTGTGATGATTACCCACGATCTCGGCGTGGTCGCGGGCATCTGTGACAAAGTTCTGGTGATGTACGCCGGTCGTACCATGGAGTACGGTCGCGCACGCGATGTGTTCTATCAGCCTGCGCATCCTTATTCCATTGGGCTGTTAAGCGCGGTACCGCGTCTGGATGCCGAAGAGGGTGAGTCACTGACCACCATTCCAGGTAACCCGCCAAACTTGCTGCGCTTACCGCAGGGCTGTCCGTTCCAGCCTCGTTGCGCCTACGCCATGGACATCTGTTCCAAGGCACCGCCGCTGGAGCCTTTTGCTGAAGGTCGTTTGCGTGCCTGCTTCAAGCCGGTGGAGGAATTAGTATGAGCACCGTAGTTGAAGAGAAAAAAGTTCTGCTGGAGATCGCCGATCTCAAAGTGCATTTCGAGATTAAAGATGGCAAACAGTGGTTCTGGCAACCGCCGCACACCTTGAAAGCGGTAGATGGTGTCAGCCTGCGTCTGTACGAAGGTGAAACGCTCGGTGTCGTCGGTGAATCGGGCTGCGGTAAATCGACGCTGGCGCGCGCTATCATTGGGCTGGTGAAAGCCACTGAAGGACGTGTAGCCTGGTTAGGGCGCGATCTGCTGGGGCAAAGCCAGGAAGAGTGGCGCCAGGCACGCAGCGACATCCAGATGATCTTCCAGGATCCGCTGGCGTCGCTGAATCCGCGTATGACCATCGGCGATATCATCGCTGAACCGCTGCGCACCTATTATCCGAAGATGCCGCGCCAGGACGTGAAGGATAAGGTGAAAACCATGATGATGAAGGTTGGGCTGCTGCCAAACCTCATCAACCGTTATCCGCATGAGTTCTCTGGTGGTCAGTGTCAGCGTATTGGTATTGCGCGTGCACTGATTCTCGAACCGAAGTTGATCATCTGTGATGAGCCGGTATCAGCGCTGGACGTGTCGATTCAGGCGCAGGTGGTTAACCTGCTGCAGAAGTTACAGCGCGAAATGGGGCTGTCGTTGATCTTTATCGCGCACGACCTGGCGGTGGTGAAACACATCTCCGATCGCGTGCTGGTTATGTATCTCGGTCATGCGGTTGAGTTGGGTACTTACGATGCGGTGTATAATAATCCGCAGCATCCCTATACTCGTGCACTGATGTCAGCCGTGCCCATTCCCGATCCGGATCTGGAGAAGAACAAGCAGATTCAGCTGCTGGAAGGGGAGTTGCCGTCGCCGATTAATCCGCCATCGGGATGCGTGTTCCGTACGCGTTGTCCGATTGCCGGACCAGAGTGCGCCAAAACGCGACCGCTGCTGGAAGGCAGCTTCCGCCACGCGGTATCGTGCTTAAAAGTCGATCCGCTCTAAAACAAAACGCCGGGCAAATGCCCGGCGTTTTTTCTCTCAGTCGTCGCTTACTCGCGCCAAAGGATATGGCAGAGTTTATGATCTTTTTCACGGCACAGCAGAACACGCGCAAACACATCGGTAATCGGCTCGCCGTCAGCTTCACCTAATCCAATCACCACTTCAGCGAAGAAGTCAGGGTTAAGATCAAAATCGACATGTTCCTGCCAGTCTTCTGCAGGATCGAACAGTTCTGCGCCACCGCGCTCTTCAAACTGCAAATTGAAGAGAATAATGTCAGCGGGATCGAGGTTGTCGCCAGCTAGCTCAAGAAAAATATCGTAAGCCTGCTCCAGCGTTTCATCTTCAGTAAGGCGATTATTTAAATCCATGGTCATTCCTGCTTGCCGTGAGGCGGTAATATTTTCGCTCGTTTTACAGTAAAGGACTAAAGAAGTAAAACAGTCGTTCAACGATGCGTTGCCACCAGGCACGTTTCGCCCAGCGCGCACCATCCAACAAGCGTGAGCGAGCGATATAATCATCCTGTACGGTGGCGAGATCGCTGCCGAAGCCGTCATCATCAACCACCAGTGTGATCTCAAAATTAAGCCACAGGCTGCGCATATCCAGGTTGACGGTGCCGACCAAACTCAGTTGCCCATCAACCAGCACGCTCTTGGTATGCAGCAAGCCATCTTCAAATTGATAGATTTTTACGCCGGCTTCCAGCAGTTCGGTAAAGAAGGCACGGCTTGCCCAGCCCACCAGCAGCGAATCATTGTGGCGTGGCACAATGATGCTAACTTCCACCCCGCGCAAGGCAGCGGTACAGATAGCATGCAGCAGGTCATCACTCGGTACAAAGTAGGGCGTCGTCATGATCAGCTGCTCACGCGCCGAATAAACCGCCGTGAGCAATGCCTGATGAATCATATCTTCCGGGAAGCCGGGGCCGGATGCTATCACCTGAATGGTATGGCCGCTCTCCTGCTCGAACGGCATCACATTGCCATCTGGTGCTGGCGGCAGAATGCGTTTACCGGTTTCAATCTCCCAGTCACAGGCATACACAATGCCCATTGTGGTCGCGACCGGACCTTCCATGCGTGCCATTAAGTCAATCCACTGGCCAACGCCCGCTTCCTGTTTGAAAAAGCGCGGATCGACCAGGTTCATACTGCCGGTGTAGGCGATGTAATTATCAATTAACACCACTTTACGGTGCTGCCGTAAATCCATGCGGCGCAGGAACACACGCAGCAAGCTGACCTGTAGCGCTTCAACCACATCAATGCCCGCATTACGCATCATATTGACCCACGGACTGCGGAAGAAGGTGACGCTGCCTGCTGAGTCCAGCATTAAGCGGCAATGCACGCCACGGCGCGAGGCTGCCATCAGCGATTCCGCAACCTCATCGGCTAATCCACCAGGATGCCAGATATAGAACACCATCTCAATATTGTGGCGAGCCAGTTGGATATCACGAATTAATGCGTGCATGACATCGTCGGCGTTGGTCAGTAGCTGTAGCTGGTTACCTTTAACACCCGCGATGCCCTGACGATGACGACACAAATCAAATAACGAACGCGCGACATCACTGTGTTCAGTAGCGAAAATATGGCGGCACTGTTTAAGATCGTTCAGCCATTTAGCGGTGGAAGGCCACATGGTTCGCGCGCGTTCGGCGCGCCGTTTGCCCAAATGCAACTCTCCAAATGAGAGATACGCGATTATACCCACCAGCGGCAGTATGTAGATGATCAGCAACCAGGCCATTGCTGAGGTGACCGCACGACGTTTCATCAGAATTCGTAGCGTGACACCCGCAATCAGCAGCCAGTAACCAAACAGCAGCAACCAACTGATAAGGGTATAAAATGTGGTCATTAAGTGGACGTCCTGTTCGCGCTTTGTTATGCAAAGTTTACGTGCTGATCACAGGTAGTGAAACCTTTAATCGTGAATGACGTTTCGATGAAGCTTTCGATTTGGCATTTGCTAACAGATCTTTATAATGCCTGCCGAGTTTAGCCGGTCTGAGAGGGTATGATGAGACGCAGCAAAAATGAAGTGGCGCGCTGGAGAATGTTACGTCAGGTACACCGCCGTCGTTCTCGTTGGCTGGAAGGGCAATCGCGTCGTTATAAACGCATCCATACTATTCGTCATCAGGTGGCGCAGCAGCATCGCCGCTCCATCCTGTTTATCTCACAAATGGTGTGATTAGCCTGCGCGGTCATCAAGCGCCGGCGCGTAGCACCAGCAGGACGTTGACCATCTGTACCGCTGCCGCTAGCACAATCATCATGACAATTTGCTGCCGAGCGTGGCGCCAGCTGTGCCGGCGCCATACAACAAGTGCTCTGCCGATGAGCGCTAAAGCAAGCACCAGCAGTAAAACGGACTGCCACATAGATCAGAAGACGCGCTTGAACGGCTTAACCGCGACTTTCTCATACACACCTGCGGCAATATAAGGATCATCCTTGGCCCATGATTCCGCCACTTCCAGTGACGAGAATTCGGCAATGATCACCGAACCGGTGAAACCCGCCGGACCAGGATCGTTACTGTCAACCGCTGGCAGCGGGCCCGCAGCAATCAGTCGACCTTCATCTTGCAACAGCTTTAAACGAGCAAGATGTGCGGGACGTACCGAATTGCGTTTTTCCAGTGAATCAGCGGTATCTTCCGCATAAATGACGTAAAGCACGATGGGATACTCCCGTTAGACTTGCCGAAATTGCGTGACACGTTAAGTGATCGTTAATCAGAGTGCAAACGAAAGATAAATACGCTGTCATTCAGCGCAATCAGGGTTAAAAAAGCCCTTTCTGACGGCGCTTGCACATCGCTTATTGAAACTGATTGCTATTTGCATTTAAAATCTGCGCTTCACTCAATGAACATGAATGATATGACCACGTTGACTACGCCTTTGCCTACACGTACCCCCATCGCTGTAATTTTATCCGTGGTACTTCACGGTTCGTTGATTGCTGGCATTCTCTATGCATCGTTTCATCAGGTAATTGAAGTACCAAAAGCATCGCAGCCCATCAGCGTTTCGCTGGTAGCGCCTGAAGTGCAACCCGAGCCCGCTCCAGCGGAGGTGACGCCACCGCCGCCAGAACCTGAGCCGGAGCCAGAAGTTGCGCCTGAGCCACCTAAGGTTGAGCCGGTGCCGATTCCTAAACCGGAACCCAAGCCGAAGCCTAAGCCTAAACCGAAGCCAAAGGTTGAGAAGAAGCCGGAGCCAAAACCGCGTCAGGAAGTGAAGCCGCAGGAAAATCCGGTGAAACAGGAAGCGCCAACCACGCAAACGCGCCCAACTACCGCGCCAAAAGCCAATCCGACCGCGACCCCCAGCGTTTCCGATGGGCCGAAGGCAATGAACGTCAGCAAGCCTGCGTACCCAGCGCGTGCGTTTGCGCTCCGGGTTGAAGGGCGTGTGCGTGTACAGTTTGATGTGGATAGCGATGGACGTGTTGATAACGTCGAGATCCTCTCTGCCGAACCGCGCAATATGTTCGAGCGGGAGGTTAAGCAGGCGATGAAGAAATGGCGCTATCAGCCGGGGCGTCCTGGCAAGAATTTAACGATGAATATCGCGTTCCGCATCAATGGCGGCGCCAATATCGAATAAGCGTAGGCAGAGAATGGGCAAAAAAAAGCGGTCAACTGACCGCTTTTTCTGCGTTATAGATCACTCAAATTACTTCTGCCGGGCGGCAACGGGCGCGATTGACCGGTATTGTCGACCGCCACGTAAACAAACACGGCTTCAGTTGCGCAGTACGTTTGACCGATGGGTTCGGACGAGACTTTCTTAATCCACACTTCTACATTTATGGTCATTGAGCTGTTGCCGGTGCGAATGCAGCGGGCGTAACAGCTCACTACATCACCAACCGCCACCGGCTTCAGGAAGGTCATTCCATCCACGCGCACGGTGACTACCCGACCTTCGGCAATTTCTTTGGCCTTAATCGCGCCACCCATGTCCATCTGCGACATCAGCCAACCACCAAAGATGTCACCGTTAGCATTGGTATCCGCCGGCATTGCCAGGGTACGCAACACCATTTCGCCTTGCGGCGACTTATGTTTTTCGTCCATTGCTCAGTTCTTCTGCAGGTGAAGAGAAGCCCGACGATGTCGGGCGGAGTGTTATTATTTTTGTTCTTGTTGCGGCATCTGTCGCCAGATATAAACGCCGCTTAACAGGGTGAAGAGTAGAGTCAGGCCGGTCAGACCGAACACCTTAAAGTTAACCCAAAACTCTTGCGATAACCAAAATGCAACATAAATATTTGCCAGGCCGCAGGCGAGGAAGAAGATGGCCCAGGCAACGTTGAGGTTACGCCAAACGCCTGATGGCAGCTGCAGCTCTTTACCCAACATGGTTTGAATCAGCGGCTGCTTCATAAACCACTGGCTATATAGCAGCGCCACCGCGAACAGAGAATAAATTACCGTCACTTTCCATTTGATGAACTCATCGTTATGGAACACCAACGTCAGCGTGCCAAATACCGCAACCAGCACAAAGGTGAAAATGGTCATCTTTTCCAGCTTGCGGTAAAGCACCCAACTGACGACCAGCGCCAGGCCGGTGGCGACAATTAGCGCGCCGGATGCCACAAAGATGTCGTACAGCTTGTAGAAGATGAAGAAAACCACCAGGGGAAGAAAATCGAGTAACTGCTTCATAGCGTTTCCAATTAGGGCAGGAGCGTACAGTTAGGGCGCTCAGATGAGCGCCATAACGATTAACGTAACAGCATATACAGCCGGTACAGATAAATAATCAGCACAGCAGAGACCAGATTACCCAGCGCATTCAATAGCACGGAGGCGATGTTAGCGGGCAGTACCGTCAGCGATGAAAAGAAGAACATCAACACAATCTTCGCCAGCAGCCATAGCACAATCGCAGGCGCAATCACCTTAATATTCTTCCAGGCGAGGCGCATGCTAGCGCGCATGGCACCTATTACACCGAGCTTCTCATTAGCAAGAATCACTGGCGCCAGCGAAAACAGAATCGCCAGAATTACGCCTGGCACCATCAGCACCATAAAGCCCAGTTGCACCAGCAGGGTGATCAGGAAAGTTTGCAGCAGCAGCTTTGGCAGCATGGGTGCTGAAGCACCGATAGCGCGCAGCGCGCTGACGCGCTGTCCGCCTGACACCATCGGGATCAGCATTAGCATGCCGCCCAGCAGCAGCGTGTTACCAATCAACGCGGCAAATGTGCCTGCAGCAGAAGCGCGCAGCAGAATACGTTGCTGATCCGGCGACATATTTTGTACCAGCTCAAACAGCGATGATGCGCTGTCATCGGACTGGCTCAACAATGATAACTGGTCTTCACCTGGCGTTAACGCGTGGCCGACGATCACAGTAATGAACGACGTCAGCAGCGCCAGCAGTAAAATAGTAACCAACTGATGGCGCAAAAAATTTCCTGTGTCACGGTATAACGAGCTTGCCGTGATAGACATGTAAACTCCTTGAAAGAACCGGATTAATTAACCCGGCGATTGTACATGTTCTACTGGCGTGCTGGCACCCGCATTGCGATAACTTTCTGTCATCTCTGGTAAAGAAGGGTGAAAAAACGCAGTAAATGCGCAGCATGTTGGGGTTGCTAACGGGTGCCGCGCTCATCCTATGCTGAAAATGCAAACTCATTTCAGTTTGAAACCTTCACAGCAAGATTACAAATTCACCGCGCAGGGCCAAAATTGATCTGAATCAATCCATTGTTTTTTAAGTAGTTAATTTGAAATGATGCAGATGATCTTTTAGCTAAAAAGAGGTAGATCTTGGGCCGCAAATAATTTTGAGACCCTACTTTTTCGCAAAGGAGTGATGATGAAACTGGCAAAATGTGCACTGCTGATAGCCCTGGCAATCCCACAACTGGCACTGGCTCATGAAGCGGGTGATTTTTTTATGCGCGCGGGTAGCGCCACCGTACGTCCGACCGAAGGCTCTGATAATGTGCTGGGTATGGGCGGCTTTAACGTCAGCAACGATACGCAGCTGGGGTTGACCTTTACTTATATGGCGACGGACAACATCGGCGTTGAGCTGCTGGCAGCCACGCCGTTCCGTCATAAAGTCGGCCTCGGTGCTACCGGTAATCTGGCCACCGTGCGCCAGCTGCCACCAACACTAATGGCGCAGTATTATTTCCTCGACAGCAAAAGCAAAGCGCGTCCATATGTGGGCGTCGGTATTAACTACACCACTTTCTATGATGCCAAATTCAATCAGACGGGCGAGGATGCCGGTTTAAGCGATCTGAGCGTCAAAGATTCATGGGGCATGGCGGGACAGGTGGGGCTGGATTATCAAATCAACCGCGACTGGATGCTGAATGCATCGCTGTGGTACATGGACATTGATACAGAAGTGAAATTCAAAGCGAACGGTGAGCAGCAGAACATCAACACACGAATCGATCCGTGGGTGTTCTTCTTCGGCGCGGGATATCGTTTCTAACTTACGTTTAGAAAGGAAGCGGGCGACCAAAAGGTCGCCCGTTGTGTTATTTAATCTGCATATTGTTGACCACAGATTTCACGCCCGCCACGCTACGCGTAACAGAAACTGCGCGATTAGCCATCTGCGGTGAACTAACAAAACCACTCAGCTGCACTTTACCCTTAAAGGTTTCCACGTTGATCTCGGTGGATTTCAGCGCTTCGTCATTCAAAAGCTGAGCCTTAACTTTGGTGGTTACAACGGTATCGTCGATGTATCCGCCTGTGCCTTCTTTGGTTGCTGTTGGAGCACATGCGCTAAGTGTCAGCGCCATTACCGCAGCCATCATAATTCCTGCAACGACTTTAAAAAAATTCATTGGTTATCTCCCTGTCTTAGATGATGTTTCGCCGCATTGGGGCGGCGCAGTTAATTGTGGTCTGGCGTTGCGAAATCGGCAAATAGCCGTGAGTGAAAAAGATGAAAAATTTCTGATTTTTGCCACTTATTGATCCAATCATAGTGATTGCGGGGCAGCAAAGGCTGAGAGTGCCAGAGAAAATGAGCAGAGAAAGGTTTGTGGCGATAAAAAAGGCCTTATCCGCGTCGGCGAAAAAGGCCTTGAAGGATTTTTAGCGGGTGGCGGCTTTCAGGTTGCTAACAAAAGTTTTCAGTTCGCTAAGCAGCGTGGTCGGATCGTTCTGGTTACGCTCAATGATCTTCACAATCGCAGAACCCGAAATCGCACCGGCCGCGCCTGCAGCAATCGCCTCTTTTACCTGGCCGGGTTCAGAGATGCCAAAGCCCTGCAGCGGCGGCGCAGCATTGAACTCACGCAGCTTTTCAATCAGGTGATGCAGCGGCAGGCTGGCACGATTTTCCGAGCCGGTTACACCGGCCCGAGACAGCAGATAGGTATAACCGCGACCCTGTGCAGCGATCTCACGCAGCAGCTCATCGTCGGCATTTGGCGGACAGATAAAGATCGGTGCCACATTATGGCGCATCGCGGCCTGACGGAACGGCGCGGACTCTTCCAGCGGCACATCAGCAACCAGCACCGAATCGACACCCACCGCTTCACACTGTGCATAAAAGTTGTCAATACCTTTGCTGAACACCAGATTGGCATACATCAGCAGGCCAATTGGCAGATCGGGGTATTTCTGACGAACGGTCGCGAGGATTTCAAAACACTGCGCCACGGTGGTGCCCGAAGCAAAGGCACGCAGCGTTGCACCCTGAATGGTAGGGCCATCGGCCAGCGGATCTGAGAACGGGATGCCGAGCTCTAACGCATCAGCACCACCTGCCACTAAGGTATCAATGATTTTCAGCGACAGTTCAGGTGAAGGATCTCCGAGGGTGACGAAGGGGACAAACGCGCCTTCTTGCTGCGCCGACAGACGTTGAAACAGCTGGTTATAACGCTCCATCAGATCTCTCCCTTGGCTTTTAAAATATCGTGAACGGTGAAGATGTCTTTGTCGCCGCGACCGGAGAGGTTAACCACCAGCAGCTGCTCTTTTTCCGGATTCTCACGAATCATTTTCAGTGCGTGTGCCAGCGCGTGTGAGGATTCGAGCGCAGGGATAATCCCTTCCGCGCGACACAGCTCTTTAAAGGCGCTCAGCGCTTCGTCATCAGTAATTGAGACATATTCAGCGCGGCCGATGCTGTTCAGATGCGCGTGCTGTGGACCGACTGATGGGAAGTCCAGACCCGCAGAAATCGAGTAAGACTCTTCAATCTGGCCCTCTTCGGTCTGCATCATCGGTGCTTTCATCCCGAAGTAGATGCCTACGCGACCATGTTTCAGTGGCGCACCGTGTTCACCGGTTTCAATGCCGTGCCCAGCGGGCTCAACGCCGATCAGACCCACGCTCTCTTCTTCGATAAAATCAGCAAACATGCCGATTGCGTTCGAACCGCCGCCTACGCAGGCTAACACCGCATCTGGCAGACGACCTTCGCGCTCCAGAATCTGCGCTTTCGTCTCTTCGCCAATCATGCGCTGGAATTCACGCACAATGGTCGGGAACGGATGCGGGCCAGCCGCAGTGCCGAGCATATAGTGCGCGGTTTCATAGCTGCCAGACCAGTCGCGCAACGCTTCATTACAGGCATCTTTCAGCGTAGCGGAGCCGCTATGTACCGGAATCACTTCTGCGCCCATCAAACGCATACGGAATACGTTGGGTGACTGACGTTCGACATCTTTCGCGCCCATATAGATGCGGCATTTCATACCGAGCAGTGCGCAGGCTAACGCCGAGGCCACGCCGTGCTGACCTGCGCCGGTTTCGGCGATAATCTCATTTTTGCCCATACGCTTGGCCAACAGCGCCTGACCGAGCACCTGGTTGGTTTTGTGCGCGCCGCCGTGCAGCAGATCTTCACGCTTCAAATACAGGCGGGTTTTAGTGCCTTTGGTCAGGTTGCTGCACAGCGTTAACGCAGTTGGGCGTCCTGCGTAGTTCTTCAGCAGGTCAGTAAACTCGGCCTGAAATTCAGGATCGCGCTGTGCTTCAACAAAGGCGTTTTCCAGCTGGCGCAGGGCTGGCATCAGGATTTGCGGCACATATTGGCCGCCAAACTCGCCAAAATAGGGATTCAATAACGTGGTCATTTCTTCATCTTCCTTATTCGGCCCGCACGCTGGCGGGCAAGCGAAATTAATAGGCGCGCAGCGTGCGGAATACCGCCGCGACTTTGCTGGCATCTTTAATGCCTGGCGCAGACTCTACGCCGGAGTTGAAATCAAGGCCGGCACAGCCTTGCTGCGCGGCTTCGACACAGTTATCTGCGCTTAGGCCACCGGCCAGCAGCACGTTGCTCAAATCCTGGCCTTGCAGCAGGGACCAATCGAAACGCTGGCCGGTACCACCCTGGCCGTTATCTAACACGTAGCGATCAACATGTGGCCAGTCGCGTGCAGGTAAGTGATCTTTGATGCTCAACGCTTTCCAGATTTTTATTTCTGCTGGCAACGCCTGACGCAGTTCCGCGACGAACGCCTGGTCTTCATCGCCGTGCAGCTGAACCGCCGCCAGTGTTAATGTCGTGGCTTTGGTGACAACGTCACTTATGCTACTATTGCGGAAAACCCCCACATACTTCAGCGGAGCGGCAGCCTGCACCTCTTTTGCCTGTTGACTGCTGATTTTACGCGGCGAGCCTTCGGCGAAGATCAGCCCACCGTAAATGGCGCCGGCTTCGTGCGCAGCAAGCGCATCTTCGGCGCGGGTTAAACCGCAAACCTTATTATCACCCAGCAGCACGCGACGCACGCCAGCGGTCAGGTCAGCTTCTTCCATCAATGCGGATCCAATCAGGAAACCATTGGCAAAATGACTTAATTCGCGCACTTGCGCATAGTTATGAATGCCCGATTCACTGATCACGGTGACGCCATGGCCGAGGCGCGGCGCCAGCTGACGTGTGCGGTTCAGGTCGATAGACAGGTCACGCAGGTCGCGGTTGTTAATCCCAACCACTTTGGCTTCCAGCGCAATGGCGCGCTCCAGCTCTTCTTCATTACTCACTTCGGTTAGCACGCCCATTTTCAGGCTGTGTGCCACGGCGGCAAGTTGACGATACTGTTCATCGTCCAGTACCGATAACATCAGCAGAATGGCATCCGCCTGGTAATGGCGTGCTAAATAAATCTGATAAGGATCGATGATAAAGTCTTTGCACAGTACCGGTTGAGTGATAGCGGCGCTGACGATCGGCAGAAACGCAAAATCGCCCTGGAAATATTTTTCATCGGTTAACACCGAAACCGCAGAAGCGTAGTGACGATAAACCCCAGCGATGGTCGTGGGATCGAAGTCCGCGCGAATTAGCCCTTTAGAGGGTGAGGCTTTTTTGCATTCCAGGATGAATACGGTGCGCGAGCCACGCAGCGCATCGTAAAAATGGCGTGCCGCAGGTTGCAAATCGTTCTGGAAGGTTGCCAAAGGCTGCTGAGCCTGACGCGCTTCAACCCAAACGGCTTTGTCTTGTACGATCTTCTCTAAAACAGTGCCCTTAATACTCATCTCATCCTCTCGCTGCCAGAGCAACAACGCGCTCATAAGCCTGTCTGCTGCGAATGGCAGCGATGGCACGCTCTGCGTTGTCGCGCAAATCTTCATTTCCGAATACTTTCAGCAACATTGCGACGTTCACCGCAACGGCCTGCTCATGGGCGGGCTGGCCTTTACCCTGGAGTAAACGGGTCAGAATGTCACGGTTTTCTTCCGGGGTGCCGCCCGCCAGCGCTTCTTTATCGTGGAAACCAAAACCAAAGTCTTCGGGTGTCAGCTGATATCCGGTGATTTCACCATCGCGCAGCTCTGCCACTTGAGTAGGGCTGTGCAATGCAACTTCATCCATTCCTCCACCGTGTACCACCGCCGCGCGCTGGTAACCTAACACTTTCAGCGTTTGTGCAATCGGTAAAACCAATTCCGGGCTGTATACGCCAATCACTGCCAGCGGTGGACGCGCGGGATTAATCAGTGGACCCAGTACGTTAAACAGCGTGCGCGTCTTCAACTGTTGACGTACCGGCATGGCGTGACGAAAACCGCTGTGATACTGCGGTGCAAACAGGAAGCAGACGTTGAGATCGTCCAGCGCCTTGCGTGCTTGCTCTGCCGGCATATCCAGATTGATGCCAAACGCCGCCAGCAGATCGGAAGATCCCGATTTACTCGAGACGCTGCGGTTGCCGTGTTTCGCCACTTTTAAGCCGCAGGTCGCCGCGACAAAGGCGCTGGCGGTGGAAATATTAATGCTATTACTGCCGTCGCCGCCGGTACCTACGATATCGGCAAAGGTGTAATCCGGGCGCGGAAACGGCTTAGCATCTTCCAGCAGTGCGGAAGCGGCACCGGCAATTTCCTCGGGACGCTCGCCACGCACTTTCATGGCAATCAATGCGGCAGCGAGCTGTGTCGGCTCCAGCTGGCCTTTAATAATGGCGCTAAACAGCTGGTGGCTCTCTCCCTGGCTGAGGGTTTCTGATTGATAAAGTTTTTCCAGAATAGTTTGCATCATAATCTCCCTATTATTTCGCCAGCGCCCAGGCCAACGTCTGTTCTAATAAACGCGCGCCCTGAGTGGTGAGAATGGATTCGGGGTGGAACTGGAAGCCACATACCCGGTCGGCATCATGGCGTACGGCCATCACCATGCCGTTGTAGCTGGCGTTAACGGTTAACTCTGCGGGCGTATTACTGCCTACCAGCGAGTGATAGCGTGCCACTGGCAGCGGATTGCTGAGTCCGGCAAACATGCCTTCGCCGTCATGAGTAATAGAAGACGCTTTTCCGTGCAGGATTTCGCCAGCCTGGCCAACATGACCGCCATAAGCTTCAACGATTGCCTGATGACCGAGACAAATACCGATAATCGGCAGACGACCGCGCAGCGCTTGCAGCAGGTCGGGCATGCAACCGGCATCTTTCGGCGCGCCCGGACCTGGCGACAGCATCAGAATCGGATTTTCCATCTGCTGCAGGCGTTCGATCAGTACGTCAGCGGGCACATTGTTGCGATAAATCACCACGTTATGGCCGAAGGTACGCAGCTGATCAACGAGGTTATAAGTAAAGGAGTCGATGTTATCGAGCAGCAGGATATCGGCCATCAGAAAATCTCCTTGCAGTGATGGGCTGTTGCTATGGCACGTAATACCGCACGCGCTTTGTTGCGGCTCTCGTCCGCTTCGGCCTGGGGCTGAGAATCGAGTACCACACCGGCACCGGCTTGCACGGTAGCCACGCCGTCTTCGACCCAGGCGGAACGGATCACGATGCAGGTATCGAGGTCGCCGTTGGCCGTGAAGTAACCCACGGCGCCGCCGTAGCTGCCGCGACGTGTGCCTTCTTTCTCGGCGATTAGCTGCATTGCGCGCACTTTCGGCGCGCCGCTCAGCGTGCCCATGTTCATGCAGGCGCGATAGGCGTGCAGCACATCAAGGTCTTCACGCAGCGTGCCCACCACGCGTGACACCAAATGCATCACAAACGAGTAGCGGTCAACCTTCGTCAGATCAGCAACGTAGCGGCTACCGGGTACACAGATGCGTGCCAAATCGTTGCGCGCTAAATCGACCAGCATTAGGTGCTCCGCCATCTCTTTATGGTCAGTACGCATTTCAAGTTCGATACGGCTGTCGAGATCGCGGTCCAGCGATCCATCGGCATGGCGACCGCGAGGGCGCGTACCGGCAATCGGGTAGATCTCAATCTGACGCGAGGTAGCGTCATATTTCAGCGAGCTTTCCGGCGACGCGCCAAACAGGGCGAAATCCTGGTCCTGCATAAAGAACATGTAAGGACTCGGGTTGCTGTTTTTCAGCGTGTCATATGCGGCCAGTGGTGAAGGGCACGGCAGCGAGAAGCGACGTGAAGGTACCACCTGGAAGATTTCACCGATGCGAATCGCTTCCTGCATCTCACGCACTACGCTGCAATACTCTTCGTCGCTCTGGCTGGTGCTCAGCGCCATCTGCTCGACGCGCTGAACGGGCAGTGCGGGCGCCGCCTGGGTCATTTGACCGCGCAGTTGTTCAATGCGGCCTTGCAGACGCTGGAACTCGCTGGTAGATGGAGTGAACAAACTGGCCTGCAGGCGCGCGCTGCGCTGCTGGTGGTCGATCACCAATAAGGTTTCAGCCAGATAGAAGCAGTAATCCGGGCAGCGCTGTTCGTTGCGCAGTTCTGGCAGATCTTCAAATCCCGCCACTAAGTCATAGGCAAAAAGGCCACCCAGCAACATCGCTTCGCGCTCTTCTTCTGGGCTGTTAACCAGTTGCGGAATCAGGCGCAGGGCATCAAATACTGAGAGTGCTTTCAGGCGTGAATCTTCATCTTGTAGACCCTGTGGCTGAGTGAAATGCAGCTCGCGGCCATCAGGACGTACTTCAATACGTACGTCAGATGGCAGCGCTTCATCCAGCAGCGGCAAGATAGCGCGACCATTTTCGGATAACGCTTTGAGGGTAACGACATTGCCCAGCGCACTGACGCGCAGCGCGCTATCGACGATGAGCAGACTTTTCAGGTTTTGTTTGCTGTCGATATCCGCAGATTCAAGCAGCAGAGTTGCTGGACGTGCGCCGCATAACTGATGAAACACTGCGGCCGGATCTTCGCGGTAGGGCGCGGTACCGGTTATCAACTTCAATGTAGGTTTCGCAATAGCCATAATGGATTCTCTGAATTTCGCTCAAAAAAAAGCCCGCTCGGTGGCGGGCTCAGGTATCTGCACAGCGGTTACGCAAGTTGTGCACGACGACGTCGCCCGTTAAAGGGATCATCGCGCCACCAACCCGTTAAATGCGTACCCAAAATAGCCATGATTAAATACCCGTTACGTGTGAACTTGTGTACTAGTTAACTGGTTCGGGCGAAAAAAGTCAATACCCTTTTTCAGCCCAAGGCAAAATCGTTATCATGCCTGCCAGTTTATGCCGTTGCTGGAGTTCTCTTGTCAGACATTGCTCGTTTTCCCCTTTACGATTTACATAGCCACACGTTGGCTTCAGACGGCCTATTGACGCCTACCGCGCTGGTGCAACGTGCGGTTGAAATGAAAGTCGGTGTGCTGGCTATTACCGATCACGACACGGTGGCGGGGGTAGCAGAGGCGCAGGCAGCGGCAGTGACCCAGGATCTGCCAATCCGCGTGCTGGCCGGTTTAGAAGCCTCCACCTTATGGGAAAATCACGAAATCCATATTGTGGGGCTGAATGTGGATTGCCAGCACCCCGCGCTGACAGCATTTCTTGTGCATCAGCATCAGTGTCGCCTCGACCGTGCACAGCAGATTGCCGAACGCCTAGAGCGCGCACGAATTCCCGATGCGCTGGCTGGCGCGCAGCGTTTGGCGCAGGGTGGCCTGATTACTCGCGGCCATTTTGCCCGTTATCTGGTAGAAATCGGCAAAGCCGACAATATGGCGCAGGTCTTCAAGAATTATCTGGCGCGCGGGAAAACCGGCTACGTGCCTCCGCAATGGTGTACAATTAAACAAGCCATTGATGCCATTCATCATTCTGGCGGCTATGCCGTTTTAGCGCACCCAGGTCGTTATGGCTTGTCGGCGAAATGGTTAAAGCGGCTGATTGCGCATTTTGCTGAAGTGGGCGGTGACGCGATGGAAGTCGCGCAGTGCCAGCAAGCGCCGAACGAGCGCACGCAGTTGGCCACCTATGCGCGCGATAATCAGTTAGCAGGGTCACAAGGATCAGATTTTCACCAACCTTGTCCGTGGATAGAGCTAGGACGTAAATTATGGCTACCGGGTGGCGTAGAGCCGGTTTGGGAACGGTTCCCGGAGTTGGCGCCCAGCGTTGCTGTTACAGACAGGTGATATGAGGTTTTTATGAGTCAATACTTTCACATTCATCCCGACAATCCGCAGCCGCGCCTGGTTAATCAGGCGGTCGATTATCTGAATAAAGGCAGCGTGATTGTGTACCCAACCGATTCTGGCTACGCGCTGGGCTGTCGGCTGGAAGAGAAAAATGCCATGGAGCGCATTTGTCGTATTCGCCAACTGGATGGTAATCACAACTTTACGTTGATGTGTCGCGATCTGTCAGAACTGTCGACCTATGCGCAGGTGGATAACTCTGCGTTTCGTATCCTGAAAAACAATACGCCAGGCAACTACACCTTCATTTTGAAGGCGACAAAAGAGGTGCCGCGTCGATTGATGAATGACAAACGTAAAACCATCGGGCTGCGCGTGCCATCAAATCCCGTGGCGCTAGCGCTGCTGGAGCGTTTGAATGAGCCGATGATGTCGACTTCACTGATGTTACCGGGCAACGACTTTACGGAGTCCGATCCCGAAGAGATTCAATACAGCATTGGCAAGCTGGTGGATCTGATCATCGATGGTGGCACGCTGGGACAGCAGCCGACTACGGTGATCGATCTCACCAGCGATGCGCCGGTGGTGGTGCGTGAAGGCGTCGGTGACACGCGCCCGTTCCAGTAATCATGCATGGTCAGGCGTGGCGTTCAGCGTCTGACCGATATTTGATTGCAGCCAAGTTTTGAAATCTCCGTACGGAATATACAGAGAGACATCTTTTAAGATGACTTTCTTACTGCGCACATTTGAAATTTCGTGACTGTAACCGACAATAACACCACCAATAGTTTGGTCAGCATTATATACCGCACCACCTGACATACCTTGCACTACGCCCGCATTGGATGCCATTGCCATGCAGGGTTTTTTATTCCACTTATTGGTGATAGCCGTGCGCGCCAAATTAACGCCGCTCGATTCCACCGGCATGGCGGAAATAAAGCTATAACCGTACATCTTAATCGGTTCGCCCACAGCGCCGCTGCGGAATTTAGCCAGCGTTTCCGGACTGTTTTTATGATAGATAATCGCGACGTCGCAATAAGGGTGATAAGCCTTCACGCGTTGAACGGCGGTTTTCGCTACGTGAGCCGCTGTCAGACTATATTCTGGCGTCAGAGGAATGGTTGTGCCGAGGATGCCCAAACCCAATACAGTTGGGATGCCTGTCACGCTCATATCAACGTGTTGCATCGCAGTACGGCTGTACTCAGTATGGCCCACAGAACAACCGCTCAGTGCCAGCGCCGCAAGCGCAGGCCAAAGCAGAGAGGTTTTCATGGCAGTGATCTTCATTATAGCATGTCACTAAAATCCCTGGTGAAGACTTTCGACATGCGAATTAAATTCATTCCGTAAATGAATAAACGCGTTAATTCCCGCACGCGCCGGTTTATATTATCAGTGAAATTACACAGTGTTCGTTAATGACTTGTTAGCAAAACGAAGGTGATTCGTAAGCGTAAGATTTTATATAAATGCGACACACTGGATTTCAGGCTTAAATTTTACACAGTTTTTTTATCAGAACAATTCATCAAATTTAATCTTAATCAATAAATACAAAAATACAGACTTAATCCAACCTTTAGAGCCAATACGCTATAAATTTAGATTTGATATTAGATTGAAACCCATTTAAGTCTGTTATTTGGAGTTTTGTGCTGTTTTGTTGTTTTTATCTGGATTTAACGTTTGTACTATTCCAGAAGCGTGGCGAGCTCTGCTATCCACTTAGTCTTGCATGACGCTAATGTATCATGCAGCTAATATTGATGCATTTATAGGGCACAGGAGGTTAGAAGCAAATGAAAATAATTCAGACACTTGGCGGCGATGCGCGGAATAGCAATGGGGGAGATCTATCAATCTGCTGAATGTTTCATCCACTGGCACGGCAAGGGGCGTTTTTGTCAGGCCAACTATTATCGGCAGCAAAGGAAAAGGTGTTAACAAAACTTGCGTTAGTGTAAAATCGCGGGCCGCCTGAGATTGCATAAGCGATGCACAGCGGTAACAGATTCTGATATGGGAATTGGTAATCCCTGTATCGCACCTCTTCTTACCACGACGCCTGGGAAGGCGACAACGAGGCTCCATGAGCGAAAAATTACAGAAAGTTTTAGCGCGCGCCGGTCACGGTTCGCGTCGCGAAATCGAAACCATGATTTCAGCCGGACGCGTTAGCGTTGACGGCAAACTGGCGACGCTTGGCGATCGCATCGAAAGTGATAAATCACTGAAAATCCGTATTGATGGTCATCTGGTTTCCATCGCTGAATCGGCGACCGAAGTGTGCCGCGTGTTGGCGTATTACAAACCGGAGGGTGAACTCTGCACACGCAACGATCCAGAAGGGCGTCCAACCGTCTTTGATCGTCTGCCGCGTCTGCGTGGTTCACGCTGGATTGCCGTTGGTCGTCTGGATGTGAATACCTGCGGCCTGATGCTGTTCACCACCGATGGTGAACTAGCTAATCGCCTGATGCACCCAAGCCGCGAAGTTGAGCGTGAATATGCGGTGCGTGTGTTTGGTGAAGTGGATGACGACAAAATCCGTCAGCTGAGTAAAGGCGTGCAGCTGGAAGATGGTCCAGCTTCCTTTAAAACGATCAAGTTTGCTGGCGGTGAAGGTATTAACCAGTGGTATAACGTGACGTTGACGGAAGGACGCAACCGCGAAGTGCGTCGTCTGTGGGAAGCGGTTGGCGTGCAGGTGAGCCGCCTGATGCGTGTGCGCTACGGTGACATCCAATTGCCGAAAGGCCTGCCACGCGGCGGCTGGATAGAGATGGAGTTACCGGCGGTAAACTATCTGCGTACTTTAGTCAGTATGCCGGAAGAGACCGTGACCAAAGTGGCGGTTGAGAAAGATCGTCGTCGCACCAAGGCTAACCAGATTCGTCGTGCGGTAAAACGTCACGGTGTGGTGAGTAACAATCCGCGTCGCAATACTACTAAACGCGGTTCCTGATGCGATGACTGACGCCGCGTTCTGCGGCGTCAGTCTATTACCAATCAATTCCTTGCTGTGCCTGAATTCCCGCATCAAACGCATGTTTCACCGGACGCATTTCCGTCACGGTATCTGCCAGATCCAGCAATCTACGATGGCAACCACGGCCAGTTACGATCACGCTCTGCTGCGCGGGACGTTGTGCTAGCGCCTGCACCAATTCATCTAAATCCAGATAATCCATGCTCACCATGTAGGTGATTTCATCGAGGATTACCAGATCGATGCTTTCATCCGCTAACATGCGTCGCGCCTGCTGCCACACCAGCTGGCAAGCGGCAGTGTCGGTCTCGCGGTTTTGCGTATCCCAGGTAAACCCGGTGGACATCACCTGAAACTCGACGCCGTGCTGCTCCAGTAAGTTGCGTTCTCCATTTGGCCATTCGCCTTTAATAAACTGTACCGCCGCCACTTTTTTACCGTGCCCGCAGGCGCGCAGTGCGGTGCCAAAGGCGGCGGTCGTTTTACCTTTACCGTTGCCGGTGAACACCATCAATATGCCGCGCGTCTCGGTGGCGGCGGCGATACGGGCATCAACCTGTTCTTTGAGGCGTTGCTGGCGCTGCTGATGGCGATCGCTCATGCGGTTGCCGGCCCCGCTTTGCGTCCCGGCTGCGCATCAAAGCTGGTGCCCGTTTTACGACGACTGTCGTCGCCCATTAAATAGAGATACAACGGCATTAAATCAGCCGGTGTTTTAAGCAAGTTCGCATCCTCTTCCGGGAAGGCACTGGCCCGCATTTTGGTGCGTGTGCCGCCAGGATTAATGCAGTTGACTCGCAGATGACGATTTTTATATTCATCGGCCAACACCTGCATCATGCCTTCAGTCGCAAATTTTGAAACCGCATAAGCGCCCCAGCCGGCACGTCCAGTGCGACCCACGCTTGACGTGGTAAAGACCAGCGAACCCGCATCCGATTTCAACAGCAGCGGCAGCAGCGCCTGGGTTAAATAGAAGGTGGCATCAAGGTTAATCTGCATCACATCACGCCAGATTTGAGGATCAAGCTCCTCCAGCGGCACAATCTCACCGAGAATGCCGGCATTGTGCAGCACGCCATCCAGGCGCGGTACCAACGCAGCGACCTGTTCGGCCAACTGCTGACAGCTTGCTGGCGTGGCGTCGGCAAGATCCAATAACAGTGAGGCAGCAGGCTGCTTGTTCAATTGATTAATGGCCTGTTCGGTTTGCTGCAGCGTCTGCGGATTGCGTCCCAACAGAATGACGCGCGCGCCATAACGCGCATAAGTCAGCGCCGCTTCACGGCCAATGCCGTCGGAAGCGCCAGTGACGAGGATAATGCGATTTTCCAGCAGATCGCTTTTCGGTTGATAATGCACAGCGATGTCCTTTGCTCGGGTCAGAAGGTTTTTGGCTTTATGCCTTAAATTGCCGCCCGGTGCAATCGCTCAAGCTCGCATTCTGTGCCGCCTGCGGGCATTTCACGCGACGACAACGTTTAAAGCGGGTAAACTTAAATCTGTTGTAATTTACTGTTTAATAAGGCGGCAGAATGGATTTTTTCTCCAGTTACGGATTATTTCTGGCTAAAGCCGTCACCGTGGTGGTGGCGATCGCAGCTATTGTTCTGATTGTGCTCAACGCCGCGCTGCGCAAACGTCACAGCGGCGGCCAACTGCGCCTGACGCATCTCGACGATGACTATCGTGAGATGAAGGAAGATTTGCAGCTCGCCAAAATGAAACCGCAGGCGCAAAAAGTATGGCTCAAGCAGCATAAAAAAGAAGAGAAGCAGAAGGCTAAGAACGATAAGCGCAACGCCAAAGCGGGCGTGAGCGAGACGCCGAAGCCAACGCTCTATGTGCTCGAGTTCAAAGGCAGCATGGATGCAAGTGAAGTCACCTCGTTGCGTGAAGAGATCTCTGCGGTGTTGGCCGTCGCCACGCCGGGTGATGAAGTGCTGCTCCGCCTGGAAAGTCCTGGCGGCGTGGTGCACGGCTACGGTCTGGCGGCTTCACAGTTGCAACGTCTGCGCGATGCCGGACTGCAGCTGACCGCGGTGGTGGATAAAGTTGCTGCCAGCGGCGGTTACATGATGGCCTGCGTAGCGGATCGCATTGTTGCCGCGCCGTTTTCCATTATTGGTTCGATTGGCGTCGTTGCGCAGATCCCCAACTTCAACCGATTGTTGAAGCGTAATAATATTGATGTCGAGCTGCATACTGCTGGGCAATACAAACGTACCTTGACACTGTTTGGCGAAAACACCGAAGAAGGGCGCGAAAAGTTTCAGGAAGACCTTAATGAAACCCATCAACTATTTAAAGACTTCGTGCACCAGATGCGCCCCTCGCTTGATTTGAATAAAGTGGCGACAGGTGAGCATTGGTATGGTGCTCAGGCGCTGGATTTAGGCCTTGTTGATGAAATTGGTACCAGCGACGCATTGATTATTCAGCATATGGAGCGCTTTACCGTATTGGGTGTGCACTATGCCCGCAAACGTAAAATGATGGATCGCTTCACCCACAGCGCCAGTCTGGCTGCTGAGCGGTTGATTCTGAAAATGTGGCAGCGCGGCGAGAAGCCGCTGTTGTAAACGAGCCCGGCGAATGCCGGGTTTTTTTATGCCAGGTGATATTGAGCGGAGAGTTCCACGGCAAGGTATTTGAAGACATTAAACACCGTGGTGGTTTTGGCTGTAGGCAAGCCTTCATCATCAAGAAAGTAGGGACCACGAAACACCAAAACATCACCTTGCTGAATCACATCATTGGCTTCTAATCCGACAAAATAATTATCGTGCTGCGTGATTAACTGATTAGCTATTTCCAGTAACGCCTGGCGTGAAATAGATTCCGTTGGCACTGACATTGTTTACCTCATTTTTTGACAGCCAATTTTCTCCTTCTATATTACTTGCGAGTCATCGCGTTCAGCAAATCAGCATTGCGTCATAAAACTGGCGTAAAATTAGGCAGAATGCTAATTAAGTTGCGTAACGGATTTTATCAGGTAGAGTGTGGGCGATTCAGCTTTCAGGGAGATCACACCCGGATGTGTGGTTCTGTCAGATGGAAAACTCGCTCCTAATCATAAAGTTGCAGAAGTCGACGCAATCTGACCTGAGATTATCCCTGCTGCCTTGAAATGACAAATGCTGGCAGCAATATTGAACCCATTGGGTTTTGGGGCCTCCAATTCTCTCCCGTTTATCAGGACGTTTCATTTAGGTAAAGGTACATATGGGTAAAGCACTCGTCATCGTTGAGTCCCCGGCAAAGGCCAAAACAATCAATAAATACCTCGGTAATGACTACGTGGTGAAATCCAGCGTCGGTCATATCCGTGATTTGCCGACCAGCGGTTCGACTGCCCGTAAAAGTGCCGACGGGGAAAAGACGAAAACTGGCAAAAAGGTAAAGAAAGATGAGAAAGCCGCATTGGTCAACCGCATGGGTGTCGATCCCTGGCATGGTTGGGAAGCGGATTATCAAATTCTGCCTGGCAAAGAAAAAGTCGTCGCTGAGCTGAAAAACCTGGCTGCCGATGCCGACCACATCTATCTCGCAACGGACCTTGACCGCGAAGGGGAAGCCATTGCCTGGCACCTGCGGGAAGTGATCGGTGGCGACGATAAGCGCTTTAGCCGTGTGGTGTTTAACGAAATCACCAAGAATGCGATTCGTCAGGCGTTTGAGAAGCCGGGCGAACTTAATATTGAACGTGTTAATGCGCAGCAAGCGCGCCGTTTCATGGACCGCGTTGTGGGTTACATGGTCTCGCCGCTGCTGTGGAAGAAAATTGCCCGTGGTCTGTCGGCCGGTCGCGTACAGTCGGTTGCTGTGCGGTTGGTGGTAGAGCGCGAGCACGAAATCAAAGCCTTCGTGCCGGAAGAGTATTGGGAAATCGATGCTGATTTCGCCACGCCGAAAGGCGCCGATCTTGCCATGCAGGTTACACATCAGAATGACAAAGCGTTCCGCCCGGTTAATCGTGAGCAAACTCACGCCGCGGTCGCCATTCTGCAAAAAGCGCGTTATGAAGTGCTGGATCGTGAAGACAAACCGACCAGCAGCAAACCTTCTGCCCCGTTCATTACGTCTACCTTGCAACAGGCAGCGAGCACGCGTCTCGGCTTTGGTGTGAAGAAGACCATGATGATGGCGCAGCGTCTGTATGAAGCCGGTCACATTACTTATATGCGTACCGACTCCACCAACCTGAGCCAGGATGCGGTGGCGATGGCGCGTGGCTATGTTGAAAGCAGCTTTGGTAAGAAATATCTGCCAGATGCGCCGAACACCTATGCCAGCAAAGAGAACTCGCAGGAAGCGCACGAAGCGATTCGTCCTTCAGATGTGAATGTCGTGGCAGAACAGCTGAAAGATATGGAAGCTGACGCGCAAAAACTGTATCAGCTGATTTGGCGTCAATTTGTTGCCTGCCAGATGGTACCGGCGCAATATGACTCAACCACGCTGACGGTGGGCGCGGCTGAATTCAAATTGAAAGCGAAAGGGCGCACGCTGCGGTTTGATGGCTGGACGCGTGTAATGCCAGCGCTACGTAAAAATGATGAAGATCTGACGCTGCCGCCGGTTGATGTTGGCGACATGCTGGATTTGAAAGAGCTGATGCCCAGCCAGCACTTTACCAAGCCGCCGGCGCGCTTCAGTGAAGCCTCGCTCGTACGTGAGTTGGAAAAGCGCGGTATTGGTCGTCCATCGACCTATGCATCGATCATTTCCACCATCCAGGATCGTGGTTACGTGCGTGTCGAAAACCGCCGTTTCTACGCTGAGAAAATGGGGGAAATCGTTACCGATCGTCTGGAAGCGAATTTCCGCGAGCTGATGAACTATGACTTCACTGCGCGCATGGAAAACAGCCTCGACCAGGTGGCTAATAATGAAGCCGAGTGGAAAGCCGTGCTCGACTCCTTCTTCAGTGATTTCAGCCAGCAGTTAGATCACGCTGAAAAGGATCCAGAAGAGGGCGGCATGCAGCCGAACCAAATGGTTATCACGTCAATCGATTGTCCGACGTGTAGCCGACCAATGGGGATTCGTACAGCCAGTACCGGCGTGTTCCTTGGCTGCTCAGGATATGCTTTGCCGCCGAAAGAGCGCTGCAAACAGACCATCAACCTGATTCCGGAAAACGAAGTGCTTAACGTGCTGGAAGGCGATGATGCTGAAACCAACGCGTTGCGCGCCCGTCGCCGCTGCCAGAAGTGTGGTACGGCAATGGACAGCTATCTGATCGATAACCAGCGTAAGTTGCACGTCTGCGGTAATAACCCAGAGTGCGATGGCTACGAAATCGAGCAGGGCGAGTTCCGTATCAAGGGTTATGACGGTCCAATTGTTGAGTGCGAAAAATGTGGTTCTGAAATGCACCTGAAAATGGGCCGTTTCGGTAAATACATGGCTTGTACCAACGACGAATGTAAAAACACCCGTAAAATTCTGCGCAATGGTGATGTCGCGCCGCCGAAAGAAGATCCGGTGCCGCTGCCAGAACTGGCATGTGAAAAATCGGATGCATACTTCGTGTTGCGTGACGGCGCTGCGGGTGTGTTCCTGGCGGCTAATACCTTCCCTAAATCGCGTGAAACCCGCGCGCCGCTGGTAGAAGAGCTGCAGCGCTTTGCCGATCGTTTGCCTGAAAAACTGAAATATCTGTCGGAAGCGCCTGCTGCCGATCCAGAAGGGAACAAAACGCTGGTGCGTTTCAGTCGTAAGACTAAGCAGCAGTACGTTTCATCAGAAAAAGACGGCAAAGCCACGGGTTGGTCAATGTTCTACATTGATGGCAAGTGGCAGGAAGCGAAGAAGTAAATCTCCCTAAGGCCAGCATCAGCTGGCCTTTTTCCCATCCTTATAGCTAAACGTTCTACATTCTTCCTTTAACTGATATAGTGGTTATAGATTCTTTTCGTCTCGCTGATTCGCTTTCCCTCCTTTAATACCATTAAGGTGTCAATACGCCTGCTGGGAATGCACCTCTGTCGCTACCAGGAAGATATAACTATGAAATTGCAGCAGTTGCGTTACATCGTCGAAGTGGTTAATCACAACCTTAATGTCTCGTCGACCGCCGAAGGCTTATATACCTCGCAGCCTGGCATCAGTAAGCAGGTACGTATGCTGGAAGATGAGTTGGGCGTGCAGATCTTTGCCCGCAGTGGTAAACATCTGACACAGGTAACGCCTGCAGGTGAAGAGATAATCCGTATTGCACGTGAAGTGTTATCAAAAGTGGATGCGATTAAATCTGTTGCGGGTGAGCATACCTGGCCGGATAAAGGGTCGCTTTATGTGGCTACCACGCACACCCAAGCGCGTTATGCTTTACCTGGCGTGATTAAAGGCTTTATCGAACGCTATCCGCGCGTTTCACTGCATATGCACCAGGGATCGCCCACGCAGATTGCTGAAGCGGTATCCAAGGGCAATGCTGATTTCGCCATCGCCACGGAAGCTCTGCACCTCTATGACGATCTGATCATGCTGCCGTGCTATCACTGGAACCGTGCAATTGTAGTAACGCCAGACCATCCTCTGGCAGGTAAATCGAATGTGACGATTGAAGAGCTCGCTGATTTCCCCTTAGTGACTTACACCTTTGGCTTTACCGGGCGCTCAGAGCTTGATACCGCGTTCAACCGCGCGGGATTAACACCGCGCATTGTATTTACAGCGACCGATGCGGACGTGATTAAGACGTACGTGCGTTTAGGCTTAGGTGTGGGGGTGATTGCCAGCATGGCTGTAGATCCGATTGCCGACCCCGATTTGGTTCGTATTGAAGCATCAGAGATCTTTACGAATAGCACCACCAAAATTGGCTTTAGACGCAGCACCTTCCTGCGCAGCTATATGTATGATTTCATACAACGTTTTGCACCACATCTGACGCGTGATGTCGTGGATGCAGCGGTTGCATTGCGCTCCAATGAAGACATTGAAGCCATGTTCCGCGACATCAAGTTACCCTTCAAGTAAATTCCTAACTCATTCTTTTGCCAAGGTGTCCAGTGGGCACCTTAGGAATCCCATAGCGCTTAGCGCCAGTAGTACTTCAAAAAAAATCATTATTTTTATGTAAATGAAACATGGGTCACATGTTTTTCTATTGTTAGTTCTTAAATGCGAATCAGTACACAATTTTTACGATGCTACTTTGCAGCTCGCCAGGAATATTCCCATACTCTAGTTAAGAGTTGATGGAGAAGGGCTTTTTTACTGGGTTACTAAATTAAACTCAAATTTAGATTGGATCTAATTTGTCGATAACCCAAATTTACAATGTAACTATTTAATTAATAGTTATCGTGGCAATTAAATTTATCTCATCAATTTTTTGTGTTTTGATAAATAGCGTTAATCGTTGTGCTCAATAAAAATAACTGGATTTTCGGTCTTAACAAGTTTAGGATTCGTCCTAAATCTTAATCGTTGTCATCAATCGTTTTATTGAGAGTGATTATCAAAAACTATGAACACGAGAATAACTGTACAGCCGGCCTTCCGGACTAAAAGCACCAAAGTTGAGCGTTCTGGTAATACTCGTCGCAAAGCTTGGTTGACTGTCTTCGCTGCTTCAGCACTGTTCTGGGTAGTGGTGGCGTTAATGATTTGGCGTATGTGGGGTTAAGCCATGTGGGCAAATACACTCAGTCGTAAACATCCAGTATCTGCGCGTCAGCCGCAAACGCCTGCGTGCAAAGTGAAAGACGTTGTTTCCACTGAACAGCAAGTAACGATTCCTACTTCGTGGGAACTCAGTGAAAATCAGCGCAATTTTATTGAATCCTTCATGGATATGAAGTCGAAATAACGCAGTCTGCGTTGCGTACCATATACATATATTTAGTCCCTCTTTTTGCCGGATTATCCGGTGGGCAAGTTAAAAGCCCGTCCTTTAACACTCAGCATTAAAAAAACGGTGTCATCAGTACAACGCTGAAGACGGTGGACTTTTTTTGCCCGGAATCCGGGAGGGAGTGAATGATGAACATTAATACAACGACGTTATCCTGGTTTAGCGTATATACCTTTTCGTTTGCTTTTTGGGCAGCAGCCTTTTGGGCAATGATGTAAACCCATAACTTAAATTAAACTGTTCTATTTAAATGCCCTGACAAACGTCGGGGCATTTTTCATTGTGTTTTAATGTGTCATTTCGTGTTGTTATCAAAACGTTAACGGGAATGTGGTCTATCTTTAAGTTAAACCTTGCAGTCACTGAGGTTTAAAAAGAGATTTACTTACATGGAGGCGCTATGTCGTTAACGTTACGTGAGCAGAGTCAGGACACGCTGGATGTTCGGGCAAAAAAATATCATTACTACAGCCTGCCTAAAGCCGCTCAGCAATTGGGCAATATTGATCGCTTGCCCAAGTCAATGAAAGTCCTGCTTGAAAACCTGTTGCGCTGGCAAGATGGTGACTCTGTCACGCTTGAAGATATTGAAGCGCTAGTCGCTTGGCAGAAAGATGCCCACGCCGATCGCGAAATTGCCTACCGCCCCGCGCGTGTATTGATGCAGGATTTTACCGGTGTGCCCGCAGTGGTGGACTTAGCCGCCATGCGTGAAGCGGTAAAACGACTGGGTGGTGACGTTGCTAAAGTCAATCCATTATCCCCGGTTGATTTGGTTATTGACCACTCGGTCACCGTAGACCATTTCGGTGACAACGAAGCTTTCGGTGAGAACGTTCATTTAGAGATGGAGCGTAATCACGAACGCTACGTCTTCCTGCGCTGGGGGCAAAAAGCCTTTAATCGCTTCCGCGTTGTGCCGCCGGGCACTGGGATTTGCCATCAGGTCAACCTGGAGTATTTGGGTAAATCAGTTTGGCATGAAACCCTAAATGGGGAAGACGTTGCCTACCCGGATACGCTGGTTGGTACCGATTCACATACCACAATGATCAATGCGCTTGGCGTGTTAGGGTGGGGCGTTGGCGGTATTGAAGCCGAGGCTGCCATGTTAGGCCAACCGGTTTCTATGCTGATTCCTGATGTAGTGGGCTTTAAACTCACAGGGAAACTAAGCCCCGGTATTACCGCAACCGATCTGGTATTAACCGTCACGCAAATGCTGCGTAAACATGGCGTGGTCGGCAAATTCGTTGAATTCTACGGTGATGGCTTAGCTGACTTACCGCTTGCCGATCGTGCCACTATCGCCAACATGGCTCCTGAATACGGAGCAACCTGCGGCTTCTTCCCTGTTGATGACGTCACATTAAGTTATATGACGCTTACGGGCCGCGATGCAGAGCAGGTGGAATTGGTTGAAGCTTACGCCAAACAGCAGGGCATGTGGCGTAACCCAGGCGACGAACCGGTGTTCACCAGCTCCCTGGCACTGGATATGGGTACTGTTGAATCCAGCCTTGCGGGACCCAAACGACCACAGGACCGTGTTTCACTGGGCGATGTTCCGACTGCATTTGATGCCAGTAATGAGCTGGAAGTCAATCAGGCTCAAAAACCGCATAAAACCGTCAGTTACCGCGACAGTGAAACCGGAGATAGCTATCAGCTGGATGATGGCGCGGTGGTGATCTCGGCGATCACTTCCTGCACCAATACTTCAAACCCGAGCGTATTGATGGCTGCCGGTTTGCTGGCCAAAAAAGCGGTTGAACGCGGTTTGATGCGCAAACCATGGGTCAAAGCTTCGCTGGCGCCGGGATCGAAAGTCGTTTCTGATTATCTGGCCGTTGCGCAATTAACACCTTATCTGGATGAGCTGGGTTTCAATCTGGTCGGGTACGGTTGTACCACCTGTATTGGTAACTCGGGTCCGCTGCCGGATGCTATAGAAAGCGCGATTAAAGAGGGCGATTTGACGGTCGCCGCGGTGCTTTCCGGTAACCGTAACTTTGAAGGACGTATACATCCATTAATCAAAACTAACTGGCTAGCATCACCACCGCTCGTCGTTGCTTATGCCCTGGCGGGCAATATGAAAATCAACCTTCAGTCCGATCCGCTTGGACAGGATCGGCAGGGTAATGATGTGTTTTTGCAAGATATCTGGCCATCGCCGGAAGAGATTGCGGAAGCGGTGCAGAAAGTAACCAGCGATATGTTCCACAAAGAGTATGCCGAAGTCTTTGATGGCACGCCGGAATGGCAGCAAATTAAGGTGAGTGAGGCGGCAACCTATGATTGGGATGGCGACTCGACTTACATTCGCTTGTCGCCGTTCTTTGACGACATGGAGAAAACACCGAAGCCGGTACAGGATATTAAAGGTGCGCGAATTCTGGCCATGTTGGGCGATTCGGTCACCACCGACCACATTTCGCCGGCAGGAAGTATCAAAGCTGAAAGTCCAGCTGGGCGCTATTTACTTTCGCACGGTGTTGAGCGTACCGATTTCAACTCGTACGGTTCACGTCGCGGCAACCATGAAGTGATGATGCGCGGCACCTTTGCCAATATTCGCATCCGCAACGAAATGGTGCCGGGCGTAGAAGGCGGTTATACCAAACACTTCCCGAGCAACGAACAGCTGGCGATATACGACGCCGCGATGAAGTATCAGCAAGACGGCGTGCCGTTAGCAGTGATTGCCGGTAAAGAGTACGGCTCAGGTTCCAGCCGCGACTGGGCGGCAAAAGGACCGCGCTTACAAGGGGTGCGTGTGGTCATTTCAGAATCTTTTGAGCGTATTCACCGCTCTAACCTGATTGGTATGGGGATTCTGCCACTGGAATTTCCGCAAGGCGTAACGCGCAAAACGTTGCAGCTTACTGGGGAAGAGTTCATTGATGTTGCGAACCTCTCGCAACTCAAGCCAGGTGGCACGGTTGCTGTGACGCTGACGCGTGCAGATGGCAGTAAAGAGACGTTGGAAACACGCTGCCGTATCGACACCGGTAATGAATTGACCTATTACCAGAACGACGGTATTTTGCACTACGTGATACGCAACATGCTGAACTAAAAGAAAAGCCGGGATTTCCCGGCTTTTTTATTTGTTAGCATCCGCTTAAGACTTGGGTAATAAGTGACCCATTTTTTCGGCTTTGGTATCGAGATAGTGAGCATTTTTCGGGTTACGCCCGACAACCAGCGGCACGCGTTCTACGATATTGATGCCGGCTTCTGTCAGGATCTCAACTTTACGTGGATTGTTCGTCAGCAAGCGCACTTCATTGACGCCCAACAGTTTGAACATATCTGCGCACAAGGTGAAATCACGCTCATCGGCGGCAAAGCCGAGCTGATGATTCGCTTCGACGGTATCGTAACCTTTATCCTGCAGAGCATAGGCGCGGATCTTATTTAACAAACCGATATTACGACCTTCCTGACGGTGATACATCAGAATGCCACGACCCTCTTCCGCAATGGCCGTTAGCGCGGCTTCCAGCTGAAAACCACAATCGCAGCGCAGGCTGAACAGGGCATCGCCCGTCAGGCATTCAGAATGGACGCGCGCCAATACCGGATTGTGATCGCTAATATCTCCGAAAACCAGCGCGACATGGTCGTGGCCGGTTGCCAGTTCTTCAAAACCAACCATCAGGAAATCTCCCCATGGCGTGGGCAGTTTGGCTTCTGCTACCCGTTTAAGCTGCATGTGACTCTCCAGAACCTTCAGAGGATGCGCTATCATCATGATAACGCACGGGCCCACGTGGCCCGATGAAACTTACGCTATTGTGCCACAACCCGAACTCTCGCCGTTAATCGGTCAGAGTGATTGTAGTGATAAAGCACAATTATCCAAGCCGCAATGGGTATGTTATTCTTTTTTCAGCTAAAGTTATGCATGTCGCGCGGGTTAATGCGGATCTAAAAGGAAGCGAATGTTAAAAATCATTCAGCGCACCACCTTCGGGGCGTTTTTATTATTGCTGATGCCACTGGGTGTCTGGTTATCGGGCTGGCAATGGCAGCCGGGGAAAAGTGGCGATCTGCAGCGTGTGCTGTTCTGGATGACCGAAACGGTAACCAGCCCATGGGGGATTCTCACCAGTATCATCCTCAGCGCGTGGGTGCTGTGGTGTTTACGCTTTCGTCTCAAGCCGGCAATTTTGCTCATCCTTATTATGAACGGCGCAATTCTGGCCGGTCAGTACACCAAATCCTCCATAAAAGAACATGTTCAGGAACCGCGTCCTTATGTCATCTGGCTGGAAAAAAGTCATGGCATTACCGGCGATGAGTTCTATCAACTGCATCGCCAGCAGCGTAGCGAAATGGTTTCAACTTTACTGGCCAACGATACGCAACTGCCACAGTGGTTAAAAAATCATTGGGCGTTTGAGACCGGTTATGCGTTCCCTTCCGGACACACCATGTTTGCCGCCAGCTGGGCGCTACTGGCAATCGGTTTACTTTGGCCGCGCCGCCATATCGCTACGGTAGCGGTATTGTTTGTTTGGGCGACCATGGTGATGGGCAGCCGCTTAGTGTTAGGTATGCACTGGCCGCGGGATCTGGTTATGGCAACCCTGATTTCCTGGCTGCTGGTGACGGTAGCAACCCTGTTAGCCCAGCGCTTCTGCGGACCCTTAACCATTCCGCCAGAAGAACATCGGGAGATCGCGCAACGCGATGATGGATTGTAATTTGGCTGCTTGCCCCCATATGATTGATTGCGCTTACAGAAAAATGCGCTAACTGATGTGGGTATAGCAGCATCAACGGCGCTTTTTTGGCATACTTCTACTGGATAACCTCTCGACAGGACGCATTGTGAAATATTTGCTTATTTTTCTCGTGGTTTTGGTCATTTTTATCATCTCCGTGACGCTCGGAGCGCATAACGACCAAATCATCACCTTTAACTATCTGCTTGCGCAGGGCGAATTCCGGATTTCAACATTGCTGGCCAGTCTGTTTGGCGCTGGGTTCATTCTGGGATGGGCGATTTGCGGCCTGTTCTGGTTACGTTTACGCGTATCACTTGCTAACGCGCAGCGAAAACTCAAGCGGATGCAGGCGCAGAACGAACAAGCCACGACGGTGACTACGACGTCCACTGCTGGCCGTCGGGATTAATTTTCGATGCTTGAACTGCTGTTTCTGCTTCTTCCCGTTGCTGCGGCGTATGGCTGGTACATGGGCCGACGTAGTGCGCATCAGGATAAGCAACACGAAGCGAATCGCCTGTCGCGTGAATACGTTGCGGGGGTTAACTTCCTGCTTTCTAATCAACAGGACAAAGCGGTCGATCTGTTTCTCGACATGTTGAAAGAGGATAGCGGCACGGTCGAGGCGCATCTTACTCTGGGTAATCTGTTCCGTTCACGTGGTGAAGTCGATCGCGCCATTCGCATCCACCAATCGCTAATGGAGAGCGCCTCGCTCAGTTATGAGCAGCGCCTGCTAGCGATTCAGCAGCTTGGCCGCGACTACATGGCCGCCGGGTTATACGACCGCGCAGAGGATATGTTTGGTCAACTGGTCGAGGAAACCGATTTTCGTATCGGTGCCTTGCAGCAGTTGTTGCTGATTCATCAGGCGACCAGTGACTGGCAAAAAGCCATCGAAGTGGCGGAAAAACTGGTCAAGCTCGGCAAAGATAAGCAGAAGGGTGAAATCGCCCATTTCTATTGCGAACTCGCATTGCAGGCGTTAAGCAGCGACGATCTTGATCGTGCCATGAGCTTATTGAAGAAGGGCGAATCAGCCGATCATCAAAGCGCCCGTGTCTCCATCATGATGGGGCGCATCCTAATGGAGCAGGGCGAGTACGCGAAGGCTGCAAGCCGATTGCAGCGCGTGCTGGAGCAGGACAAAGAGCTAGTTAGCGAGACGTTGCCCATGCTGGAAACCTGCTATCAGCGCCTTAATCAGCCAGAGAATTGGGCACAATTTCTACAGCGTTGCGTTGATGAAAATACCGGCGCCGCAGCCGAGCTTTATCTTTCCGATATCCTCGAACAGCAGCAGGGCCCTGAAGCCGCGCAGCTCTATATCAATCGTCAACTCCAGCGTCATCCAACCATGCGTGTGTTTCATCGTTTGATGGATTTCCACCTGCACGAAGCGGAAGATGGACGCGCGAAAGAGAGCTTGATGGTGTTACGCGATATGGTCGGTGAACAGATTCGCACCAAACCCCGTTATCGCTGCCAGAAATGTGGCTTTACCGCTCATGCACTTTACTGGCATTGCCCATCATGCCGGGCTTGGTCTTCCGTTAAACCCATCCGCGGACTCGACGGCCAATAACAATGGCCGTGTTGTCTTTGTTTTATCGCCCTAATTAGTTACAACATACTTATAGCGTGAGTAATATCGCAACCTTCGACTGTCGTGCATTTAGCCGTTAAACAGGCTGGTTGATGCGGAACCACGATTGTTGTATCCGGCCTGGGCAGGTAGAATGCTTGCCGTTTGTCCATCGCGCCTGCGGGTGCCTGTCACTGAGGAAACGTTATGCCTGCAACCACTTCACCAATTCTGGTGGCACTCGACTATCACGAGCTCAACAGCGCGCTGCAGTTTATTGACCGCATCGATCCGAGCCAGTGCCGCCTGAAAGTCGGTAAAGAGATGTTCACGCTGTTTGGTCCATCTCTGGTGAAAACATTGCAGCAACGCGGTTTTGAGGTGTTTCTTGACCTCAAGTTTCATGACATCCCGAACACCACTGCGCATGCAGTGGCGGCAGCGGCCGATCTCGGTGTATGGATGGTGAATGTGCACGCCAGCGGCGGGGCTCGCATGATGAATGCAGCGCGTGAAGCGTTGGTGCCTTTTGGTAAAGATGCGCCAATGCTGATTGCGGTTACCGTACTGACCAGCATGGATGAGGACGATCTGAAAGGCTTAGGCATTACGCTGTCTCCAGCGCAGCAGGCTGAACGCCTGGCGCGTTTAACGCGTGATTGCGGTCTGCACGGCGTTGTTTGTTCGGCACAGGAAGCCGCACACTTCAAACAGGTAATCGGCCAGGATTTCGCGCTGGTGACGCCAGGCATTCGGCCGGCAGGCAGCGATGCCGGCGACCAGCGCCGTATTATGACGCCGCAGCAGGCAAAACTCGCCGGCGTAGACTATATGGTAATTGGACGTCCGATCACCCAATCCGCCGATCCTGCCGCTACGCTGCAGCAGATCCTGCAAAGTTTACAGGAGGCATAATGGCTCACGACAATCGACTGGTTTATTCCACTGAAACCGGACGCATCGCGCCAGAAGAAGAAAAAGTCGCCCGTCCTAAAGGTGACGGCATTGTGCGCATTCAGCGTCAGACCAGCGGACGCAAAGGAAAGGGCGTATGCCTGATAACCGGCGTTGACCTTGATGATGCTGCACTGGAAAAACTGGCTGCCGAACTGAAGAAAAAATGTGGCTGCGGCGGGGCAGTGAAAGAGGGCGTGATTGAGATTCAAGGTGACAAGCGCGATCTGATCAAAACGTTGCTGGAAGCCAAAGGTATGAAGGTGAAGCTGGCCGGCGGTTGATAAAGTTCGGGCCACCTTGTGAGTGGCCCGTTGTTAAGTAGATGCGCTGCGTAGCCTGATTATTATAATTTACTTGCTAATCTGATGGCCGATGATACCGCCGACGGCCGCGCCGCCTACCGTGCCCAGCCCGCTACCATTGGTCAATACTGAGCCGCCAATGGCACCCGCACCCGCACCAATTGCAGTGTTGCGGTCGCGTTTTGACCAGTTTGAACAGCCGCTCAGCGCGACAACTAAAGTGGTAGCCAATACGACAGCCGTAAAATGTTTCATTGTTGTAGTCATTAACTTCTCCTTGATTGTTAACACCGAGGTAACTCTTTAAGTATAGATGTTACATTGCACTCGGCAGGGTAAAACGGTCCTAAACTGCGAGTTTGTAACCCAGTTTTTATTTAATGCTCAAAACCAACCCACGCCACACATTTACAGCCTCAGCCACTTTCCGCAGCTTTTACAGCTAATCCTTCCATAACGCTTTTAGCGCCAGCTCCGCACAATTCAGTTATCACAGTTTGCAGGAGAATAAACATGCTGGAAGCGTTAAAGCAGCAAGTACTGGAAGCCAATCTTGATCTACCGCGTTACAACCTTGTCACCTTTACCTGGGGCAATGTGAGCGCTGTGGATCGCGAACAAGGCCTGCTGGTAATTAAACCGTCAGGTGTTAAGTATGAACAGATGCAGCGCGACGATATGGTAGTCATTGAACTAGCCAGCGGTAACGTGGTTGAAGGTAAAATGCGCCCGTCATCAGATACCGCGACGCATCGCGCACTCTATCTCGCCTGGCCAGAGATTGGTGGCATCGTACATACGCATTCACGCCATGCCACCATATGGGCACAGGCTGGACGCGAAATTATCGCCTTGGGCACCACACACGCCGACGACTTTTACGGCACGATTCCCTGCACACGACCGATGAAGCGTGAAGAGATTGAGCAGGAGTATGAGTGGAATACCGGTCAGGTGATTATTGAAACCTTTGCTCAGCGCGGCATTCAGCCATCCGCCATTCCCGCCGCGCTGGTGAATTCGCATGGACCTTTTGCCTGGGGTAAAGATGCACATGCTGCGGTGCACAGCGCGGTAGTCCTTGAAGAGGTGGCCTATATGGCGCTGCATACGGAACAGCTGCGCACTGAGTTGCCGCCCATCTCGCAAACCTTACTGGACCTGCATTATCTGCGTAAGCACGGAAAGAACGCCTGGTATGGACAAAATTGATTGGATTTAAAAGACTTAGGCGCCTATGGGCGCCTTTCTTTTAGCTTGTCTTTATCTGGTATGGCGATGCGCATCATAAATACAAAATGATCAATCAATAAAATTAAAACAACGTTTCATAAATAGATGTGCGATCACTTTTTTCCTTCCCGTAGCCCGTTATCTTGCTCGCCATGCCATCCGGCAAATCATAAAACACCTCCCTCTGGCTCAGTTAAGGTGACATAACTATGCATATCAAACGTGCAATCGATAAAATTCCTGGCGGTATGATGCTGATCCCGCTGTTTCTGGGCGCGCTCTGTCATACCTTTTCCCCTGGTGCGGGCAAATACTTCGGTTCGTTTACTAATGGCTTGATGACCGGCACCGTACCAATTCTTGCGGTATGGTTCTTCTGCATGGGCGCATCCATCAAACTCAGCGCAACGGGCACGGTGCTGCGTAAATCGGGCACGCTGGTGCTGACTAAAATCGCTGTAGCCTGGGTGGTTGCGGCCATCGCTTCACGCGTAATGCCCGAGAATGGTGTGGAGGTCGGAATGTTTGCCGGGCTTTCGACGCTGGCATTAGTGGCGGCAATGGACATGACCAACGGCGGTTTGTACGCCTCAATCATGCAGCAATACGGGTCGAAAGAGGAAGCCGGCGCATTTGTCCTGATGTCACTGGAGTCGGGGCCGTTGATGACGATGGTGATTCTTGGAACCGCGGGTATTGCGTCGTTTGAACCGCATGTATTTGTCGGAGCGGTGCTGCCGTTTATCGTAGGATTTGCGCTGGGCAATCTCGATCCCGAACTGCGTGAATTCTTCGGCAAAGCGGTACACACCTTAATTCCGTTCTTTGCCTTCGCGTTGGGAAACACCATCGATTTAACCGTCATCGCTCAGACCGGCTTGTTGGGCATCATGTTGGGCGTCGCCGTTATCATTGTCACCGGCATTCCACTGATTATTGCCGACCGTCTGATTGGTGGCGGTGATGGCACCGCAGGCATTGCAGCCTCAAGCACCGCCGGTGCTGCTGTGGCGACGCCGGTATTAATCGCCGAGATGCTGCCCCAGTTTAAACCGGTCGCACCCGCCGCCACGGCTTTAGTCGCGACGTCGGTGATCGTCACTTCTGTTATCGTGCCAATCATCACCGCTGTTTATTCACGACGCGTTAAGCGTTCTCATGTTGCCGTAGGGCAGCGTGCCGCCATCAAGTAAGCCCGCTAATGCTTCCCCGGCCGATGGTCGGGGATATCTCTGGATTTTGCTTTATAAATCAATCTCTCATTTGGTCTGGCCTCACTCTGGATTACGCTGATGTGGCGTTTAACGCACTACATAAACATAAACAGAGGATGAGACAATGACAGTAATTAACCAACCGACATGCAGACTGTTCACCGAAGTTGGACAAACCACACAGCTCGCCGCCTACTATGAAGAGGGGCGCCGTACTATGTGGATGATGCTGCGTGCGCAACCGCGCCCAAGTTTCAACCACGAATTAATTGAGGAGATCATGAACCTGAGCTATTCAGCCCAGCGTTCCGGTCTGCCGATTGACTTCTGGGTGACGGGTTCGTTGGTACCGCAGATGTTTAACGCCGGTGGCGATTTGCGCTTCTTTGTCGAGTGCATTCGTAACAACCGCCGTGAAGCGCTGCGTGCCTATGCGCGCGCCTGTGTGGACTGCATCCACTCCGCAGCACGGGGTTTTGATACGGGTGCGGTAACGCTGGCGATGATTGAGGGCAGTGCGCTCGGCGGTGGCTTTGAGGCGGCGCTGGCGCATCACTTCATTCTGGCGCAGAACAGCGCACGCATGGGTTTCCCGGAGATCGCGTTCAACCTGTTCCCGGGCATGGGCGGCTACTCATTAGTGGCGCGTCGCTCTGGCATGAAGCTGGCCGAAGAGCTGATTATGGAAGGAGAGTCACACAGCGCGGAGTGGTATGAAACGCGTGGTCTGGTCGATAAAGTGTTCCAACCGGGCGATGGCTATCGCACCACGCGGACCTTTATCGATACGTTGCGTCCAAAGCTCAACGGCGTGCGTGCCATGCTGAAGGCGCGTCAGCGCGTGCTGCAGTTATCACGTGCTGAGTTAATGGATATCACGGAGGACTGGGTTGATTATGCCTTCACGCTGGAACCGAAAGACATTGCTTATATGGAACGTCTGGTACAACTGCAGAACCGTCATAGCGCATCCTTGCGCAAAGCCGGCTAATCTCGCAAACCAGCGTTAGACGCGGGCAGGATGCTTAGCCAGCCAATGCCCGAGCTGTTCTGCGGGCATTGGTTTTGCATAATAATAACCTTGACGCCCATCGACACCGTTGGCCATCACAAACTTCTCTTCGGCTTTCGTTTCAATGCCCTCGGCAATCACCTGCAGCTTAAGGGCTTTGGCAACCGCGACAATCGCACGGACCAGCGACTGCGCGACAGGTTGCTTATTGATATTACGCACAAAGCTCTGATCCAGTTTTATGGCATCGATAGGGATGCGCGCCAGCTGGGAAAGCGAGGAGTAACCGGTACCAAAATCATCGAGATGAATTTGCGCACCCAGTTCCTGGAACTGCTTCATCAGCATCAGCGCGCCAGCTTCATTCTCAATCAAACAACTTTCCGTTAATTCGATATCGATCGGGCAATCCGTCAGGCCAGCTTCGGTCAGCGCATGTTTCAAATCAGTATAAATACTCTGGTCGATCAGTTGCTTAGCGGAGACATTCACCGCGACACGCAGATAGATGCCTTCGCTACGCCACTTAATAATCTGCTGCAGCACATTGAGCATCACCCAGCGGCCCAATGGCACAATCAAACCAGACTCTTCAGCATAGGAGATGAAGTCGCCCGGTGGCACCAACCCGCGCTCCGGTGAATTCCAGCGCACCAGTGCTTCGGCGCTTAGCACCTCGCCATCGGCATTCAGTTTCGGCTGATAATGCACCACCAGATGGTCGAGTTCGAGCGCTTTGCGCAGATTGGTGTCGAGCCAAAGGTACTCAAACACCCGCTGGTTCATCTCATTTGCGAATACGCAGAACTTGCCGCGCCCGTTCTCCTTGGCGTGGTACATCGCGGTATCTGCGTTGCGAATCAAGCTTTCACGATCTTCGCCGTGCAGCGGAGCCAGAGCGATACCAATCGAGCAGCCGCTATACACCTCAATCAGGCCGATGCGGAAGGGCTGGCGCAGACGTTCAAGAATACGCGACGCCATCGCTTCCAGCGCCGCCTGGCTGGTATGTTCCGCCAGTACGACAAATTCATCGCCGCCGAGGCGCGCCAGCGTCTGGTCTTTGCTCAGGCAGCTGAGGATCGCCAGAGACACTGCTTGCAGCAACTGATCGCCGAACATATGGCCGTACGCGTCATTGACCTTCTTAAAATTGTCTAAATCGAGGTAAACCACACCGGTTTGACTGCCATTTGCCAGCTCCAGTGCCAGACTAATCTGCTGATGAATAGCGTTGCGGTTAGGCAACCCCGTCACCGTATCGGTATTGGCTAAGACGCGCAGCCGTTCCTGCGCCCGGCGCTCTTCGGTGATGTCCGTTCCTGAACAGATGAGGAAAATTTCATTTTTTCCGCTACCACTGTGAACAAACTTATTACGAAACAGAAACAGTCGCTGGCCTTTACGGGTTTTAATCCAGCGCTCAACCTCGTAAGAACTGCCTTCACTGAAGAAACCGGCGATGTTACGCCGTGACGCCTGCGCTTCCTGCTTGGTCATAAACAGTTGAAACACATTACGGCCAATCACTTCCTGCTCTTTCAGTCCGGTGTACTCTTCGCTTAAACGATTGAATCGCTGAATATTGCCGCGTTGATCGAGTATCACAATCACGGAATTGGCTTCCGAAACTACCTGCTCCGCGAACGATAAACCGAGCGTCAAATCCCGCGCGACAGCAGAGGTATCGCCCCATGCTGACGAGGTGCCAGCCCAGGTGGATTGATTAACTTTACGGCCAACAAAATGCATCGGTACCGGCTCGCCATGCAGCGACAGCGTGAGGTTAATACTGGAGGTTATAACGGTCATCGCACGCAACAAACTGGCTTGTGCGGGAGTAAGTGGAACCGCCATATTGGTATTCGCGTTCTCATCTTCGGCAAAATGCAAAGCATCACTATCTGAGGTTAAACGCCAATGAGGGCTGGTGGTGCCAAACAAGGTGTACAACAGTGTTTGCCCTTGTTCATCGGTCATGGAAACTTCCTCCGGGGGGAATGCTCAGCGGGCGGTATCTCATTATTTTAGCTACAGTATTCAACCTCCTGAGCCAGCACAAGATGCAATCTGAATATATTTTTGTTTTTATTAAAGAATGGCACGAAAAAGCCCCGATAAACGGGGCTGAAAAGCGTTAGCAAGGACACTTGCCGAGTTTGCCTGGCTGGCTGGGAAAACGCGCATCGAGGCAGTGTCGGTGGAAAGCCCGTTCATTCATCGGCGCGATCTCTGGATGATGTTCACGCATATGCTTCAGATAAGTTTGATAGTCATGAACGCCGACCATTAAGCGAAAGCTCTGCTGCAAACCCTGCCACAGTCGCTGCCAGCGCGTAAGAGTTTGCCCAGCCGGGGCGGATGCTATCGGTAAGCATTGCTGAATGTGCCACGCGCCGCGCGGTTTTCTCCAATGGAAAATGGACTCAGACATTTCGCACCTCTTTACGCAGAGAGATCTCAGATTCATGGGTAGTTGGTACTGTGCTGTTAAGTGCCCGACGAATCACGAAGAAGGCGGCAACCAGCATGGTGACCGCCACCAGCATGAAGAAGGCGCACAGGGCCGCGTTAATTTGATTGCTAAACACGATGGTTTGCATATCGGCGACCGTTTTCGCTGGGGCAATGACAATCCCATCATCAATGCCTTTACGGAATTTATTGGCCTGAGCGAGGAAGCCAATCGAAGGCTTCTCATGGAAGATCTTCTGCCAGCCAGCGGTCATTGAGGTAATAAACAGCCAGGCGGTGGGTAAAATTGTTACCCATGCGTAGCGCTGCTTTTTCATCTTGAACAGCACCACGGTGCCGAGAATCAACGCCATTGACGCCAGCATCTGGTTGCCGATGCCAAACAGCGGCCACAGCGTATTAATGCCACCGAGCGGATCAACCACGCCTTGATAGACAAAGAAGCCCCAGCCAGCGACAGCGACAGTGGTGCCAGCCATATTGCCCAGCCATGAACGGTTATTGGCCATGGACGGCACCACGGTGCCCACCAGGTCCTGCACCATAAACCGGCAGGCACGCGTACCGGCATCAACCGCAGTAAGAATAAACAGCGCTTCAAACAGAATGGCGAAGTGATACCAGAACGCCATCATGGCGCGGCTGTTAAAGACTTCGGTAATAATATGCGCCATGCCCACCGCGAAGGTTGGCGCGCCACCGGCACGTGACAGAATGGTGCTTTCACCCACGTCGCGCGCAATGCCGCTTAGCATCTCTGGCGTCACCACAAAGCCCCAGCCGTTAATCGCCTGCGAAGCGCTTTCCACTGTGGTGCCAATCAGCGCGGCAGGGGAGTTCATAGCAAAGTAGACGCCTGGATCGAGCACCGAGGCGCAAATCAGCGCCATGATCGCCACGAACGACTCCATCAACATCGCGCCATAGCCGATAAAACGAATGTGACTTTCGCGCTCCACCAGTTTCGGCGTGGTTCCGCTCGAGACCAACGCGTGGAAGCCGGAAATCGCGCCACAGGCAATGGTAATAAACAGGAACGGGAACAGTGCGCCGGAGAATACCGGACCGGTGCCATCAATAAATTTGGTGACGGCGGGCATCTTCATTTCAGGCATGGCAAACAGAATGCCAATCGCCAGACCAATGATGACGCCGATTTTCAGGAAGGTAGAGAGATAATCGCGCGGTGCCAGCAGCAACCACACCGGCAGCGAAGAGGCGATAAAACCGTAGATTACCAGCACCCACGTCAGCTCCGTGCCTTTCAGGGTAAACAGCGGGCCCCAGTAAGGGTCAGCTGCCACGTTGCCGCCGTAAATGATCGCCGCCATCATTAGAACGAAGCCAATGATCGACACTTCCGCAATTTTCCCCGGTCGCAGGAAGCGCATATACACGCCCATAAACAGCGCAATGGGAATGGTTGCGGCAATAGTGAACAAGCCCCACGGACTGTTTGCTAACGCTTTTACCACCACCAGCGCCAGCGCGGAGAGGATGATGATCATCACGCCCAACGCGCCAAGCATGGTAACCACACCGGCGAAGGATCCGAGCTCCTGGCGCGCCATCTCACCCAGTGAACGTCCATCACGACGCGTCGAGATAAACAGAATCAGGAAGTCCTGCACCGCGCCGGCAAACATGACGCCCACCAGAATCCAGATGGTGCCAGGCAGAAAACCCATTTGCGCCGCGAGAATCGGCCCAACCAGCGGCCCCGCACCGGCAATCGCCGCAAAGTGGTGGCCGAACAGCACCCATTTATTGGTGGGAACGTAATCGAGACCGTCACTGAGGCGCTCCGCCGGCGTAAGTCGACGATCGTCCAGTTCAAAGATGCGCTTTGAAATAAACAGGCTGTAGAAGCGGTAGGCAATGCTGTAGCAGGCGACGGAGGCAATGACCAGCCAGACAGCGTTGACATGTTCGCCGCGGCTGAGCGCCAGCATGGCAAACGCGCCCGCGCCAATTAACGCCACCGCTAACCAGATCAATCTGGTTTTGACGTTGTTCATGAGTTAACTCCTTGTAGGGACCGGGAAAAGAGGCGATCGAATACAACAAGTTAAAAGTAATGTAATGAATTGTTAACGACAGGCGAAGGCGTTAGAAATGTGAAGCGGAATGCAAATTTAACATTTGCTAAAGCGGGCGAAGAGAAATGCGGGATAACGGCTGTTATCCCGCAGGTTTTCATGCTCAGGCGGCGGGACGAGCCACCACGCTGCGTGTTTCCATGCGCACTTCGGCGATGGTCACATCAATGATGTCAGTAACGCGGTAAGCCACTTCACCTTTAATCTGCACGGTGCCGCTCTCCTGCGAGCACACCAGTTCATCACGCACCGCGTGGATGAATGGTGCAGGGATAAAGGCAACCGCGCCATTTTCCTGCAAACGAACGCGCATACCGCCGCGCGACACGTCGATAACTTCGGCGCTGAATTTGCGGTCGGTGCCAGCAAATGGCGACAGGAAACGTGCATAGAGCCAATCACCCACATCGCGTTCTGCCATACGGTTCAGGCGACGACGCTCGCTCATGATCGTCGTCAGCTCATCCTGCGGACGGGCGATGCTGTCACCGCGCACAATCGCTTTCAGCAGACGATGGTTGATCATGTCACCAAACTTACGAATCGGCGATGTCCAGGTCGCGTAGGCGTCGAGGCCGAGGCCAAAGTGCGGGCCAGGCTCAGTGCCGACTTCCGCAAAGGACTGGAAGCGCCGAATGCGGCTATCAAGATACTGCGTTGGCTGTGCATCAAGTTCACGACGCAGCTGACGGAAACCTTCCAGCGTGGTAATTGCCTGCGGATCAACGGTGATACCGTGTCCCGCCAGCACGCCAGCGGCCTGCTCAGCATTCGCCAGATCAAAGCCGGTATGCAGGTTGTAGATACCGAAGCCCAGCTTTTCCTGCAGCACGTTGGCGGCACAGACGTTAGCCAGAATCATTGACTCTTCTACGATGCGGTTAGCGATGCGACGTGGCTCGGAGATGATATCCAGCACTTCGCCTTTCTCGCCCAGCACGAAGCGGTAGTCCGGACGATCTTTAAACACCAGCGCATGGGTTTGACGCCACTCGCTGCGCGCCAGGCAAACCTGATGCAGCAGGCGAATCTGCTGGGCAATCGCCTCGTTCTCTGGCTGCCAGCTGCCGCTATTTTCCAGCCAATCGGAGACCTCGTCATAAACCAGTTTGGCTTTCGATTCGATCCACGCGGCGAAGAAGTGCACATCGTCAGCCAGGCTGCCATCTTTCAGCACCGTTACGCGGCACGCCAGCGCCGGACGACGCGCGTTCGGACGCAGTGAACAGACGTTGTCAGAAAGCTCGCGCGGCAGCATTGGAATGTTGAAGCCCGGCAGATAGTTGGTGAAGGCGCGTTTTGACGCCAGCTTATCCAGCTCGCTGCCTTCCGGCACGTAAGCGGTAGGATCGGCGATAGCGATGGTCAGCGAAAGATTGCCGTCGGCGGTCTCTTCCACATACAGCGCATCATCCATATCCTGGGTGCTGGCGCTGTCGATGGTGACGAAGTTCAGGGCAGTCAGATCTTCACGCTGCAGATTCTCATCAATCATCTCACCAAAACCGACGTCGGGTGCCTGACGTTCGAGGTTGTGACGCGATAGCGTCACCCACCACGGCGCGAGGTGATCGTCCGCAGTGACAATGAATTCGGTCAGTTCGGCATAGAAACCGCGATCGCCCTTCAGCGGATGACGGCGCATTTCCGCCACCGCCCAATCGCCGTTCTGGAAATCGTGGGACACGCTACGATCGGCGCGACACTGAATCGCATCTTTCAGCAGCGGATGATCCGGTACAATCGACAGGCGATCGTCCTTCTTTTGTACGCGGCCGACAAAGCGGGTCAGGAACGGCTCAACCAGGGTTTCCGGCTCGGCACTCTCGCGGTCTTTATCGGTGTGGATCACGGCTGAAATACGGTCGCCGTGCATCACTTTCTTCATCTGCGGTGGCGGAATGAAGTAGCTTTTTTGGGCATCAACTTCAAGGAAGCCAAAGCCTTTTTCCGTACCTTTAACAACACCTTCGACGCGCGGAGTCTGCGCGTGAAGCTTCTCTTTAAGCTGCGCGAGCAGCGGATTATCCTGGAACATAATTTATATAGTTTCGTGGCCTAAGAGCGGCTGACAGTTTTACGCGAATCGGGTGCGCGCGGCAAGGCCAAAACAGGCTAAAAAGCCGCTTTACGCGGCTTTTTACCTTCTGATAACGCTTTGGTCAGGCGATACGTTGCGAGGGTACGGCGGCGGTTAATGCCAGCTTAACCGGCACCGATTTTGAGGTCGGCGTGCCACTGCCGTCGCCGAAGCTGGAAAGCGGCACCAGCGGGTTAGTTTCCGGATAATAAGCGGCGAGGTTGCCGCGCGGAATATTGTAAGGCACCAGCTTGAAACCACTGACGCGACGCGTCAAACCGTCATTCCACAGCGTTTCAATATCCACCAACTGGCCTTCGGTGAAGCCCAGCGATGCCATATCCTCCGGATGAATAAACACCACCTCGCGCTGACCGTACACGCCGCGATAGCGATCGTCGAGGCCGTAAATAGTGGTGTTGTACTGATCGTGGGAGCGCAGAGTTTGCAGCGTGAACGGCACGGCAACATCACCCAGCAGTGGAAACAGCGAGGTTGGCAGTGCCGCTGCGCTGAACTCGGCTAATTTGCTCGGCGTGTTGAAGCGCAGTTCGGCCGCGGCGCTGCCCAGATAGAATCCGCCTGGGATGTCGCATTTGTTATTGAAATCGGCAAAGCCCGGAATCGTCGCCGCAATGTGATCGCGAATCAGATCGTAGTTGCCCGCCATCGCCAGCCAGTCGATTTTATCGCTGCCTAAGGTTGCATGCGCAATGCCCGCAACAATCGCGGTTTCGGAACGCTGCGTCTCGGCCAGCGGAATGCCCACGCCTTCAGAAGCGTGCACCATGCTGAAGGAGTCTTCGACGGTAATATATTGATTGCCGCTTGCCTGGCGATCGCGCTCGGTGCGGCCCAATGTCGGCAGAATCAACCCTTCATGGCCCGGCACCAGGTGGCTGCGGTTCAGTTTGGTGCTGATGTGCACCGTCAAACCGCAGTGCTGCAACGCCTCTTCGGTGACCGGTGAATCCGGTGCTGCCGCAGCGAGGTTACCGCCCAGCGCAATCAGCACTTTCACTTCGTCACGCAGCATCGCATTCAACGCTTCAACGGTGTTGTGGCCATGCTCGCGTGGTGGCTCGAAATCAAAATGTGCGCCCAGTGCATCGAGGAACGCTTTGCTCGGCTTCTCATCAATCCCCATGGTGCGGTTGCCCTGCACGTTACTGTGGCCGCGTACCGGACACAGGCCAGCGCCTTTTTTGCCCAGTTGACCAAACAGCAGCTGCAGGTTGGTGATTTCGCGAACGGTATCGACCGAATGTTTGTGCTGGGTGATGCCCATTGCCCAAGTGACGATGACGCGTTCGGCACTTTGATAAATGGCCGCTGCTTCACGAATCTGCGTTTCGCTCAGGCCCGATTGGCGCACAATATCATCCCAGCGGGTGTTATCCACCGCGGCAAGATACTCTTCGATACCTTGCGTGTTGGCATCGATAAAAGCTTGATCGAAAATACCTTTCTCACCGGCGGCCAAACGCGCACGCTGCACTTCCAGCAGCGTTTTCACCATGCCACGAATCGCCGCCATATCGCCGCCGAGGTTGGGCTGGTAATAGGCAGAACTAATCGTGCCAGCCATCGAAGTGACGATCTCAAGTGGCTTCTGCGGATCGGCAAAACGCTCAAGTCCGCGCTCACGTAAGGTATTAAAGGTGACGATTTTCGCGCCGTGATCGGCAGCGTGACGCAGGCTGTGCAGCATACGTGGATGGTTGGTGCCTGGATTCTGGCCCAGGACGAAAATCGCGTCTGCGTGATCGAAATCATCCAGACGAATGGTGCCTTTGCCCACGCCGATGCTGCGCTTCAGGCCAGTACCACTGGCTTCGTGGCACATGTTGGAGCAGTCAGGGAAGTTATTGCTGCCCATCACGCGACCAAACAGTTGATAAAGCCATGAGGCTTCATTGCTGGCGCGGCCGGAGGTATACAGCTCCATCTGGTTCGGATGGTCCATCGCCTGCAAATGGCGTGCAATGAGCGCAAAGGCATCATCCCAGCTAATCGGCTCGTAATGGTCGGTCGCGCTGTTATAGCGCATTGGGTGGGTCAAGCGTCCCTGATATTCGAGGAAATAGTCACTTTGCTGATACAGGGTGCTTACGCTGTGCTGGGCGAAGAATTCAGGCTCAACTACACGACGTGTCGCTTCCCACGTCACCGCTTTGGCGCCGTTTTCACAGAAGCTGAAAGTGCTTTTGTTGTCATCGCCCCATGCACAACCTGGGCAGTCGAAACCGCGCGCTTTGTTCATACGCATCAGATTACGCATGTTTTTCAGCGCCGCTTTGCTATCAAGGACGAAACGGGTGGTGGCTTCCAAAGAACCCCAGCCGCCCGCCGCCGCGCGATAGGGTTGAATCTTACGTTTAAATTTCATAGTTGCAGGCTTATTTGTTTATGAGTTGTTATCAGAATATGTCTTCTGTTAGCGGGAAGTGTGCGACTCTCCTTAAAAGTTGTCTAATTGATTGGTTTAATGGTGCGATAGGCGGCGTTTATCGCAACACGCGCGTAAAGCGTGACCTAAGTCAAACTTTCCCGGCTGATAAGGGCAGGCGGTTACGTGTTGCTGAGATAACTGACTAATAATTGCTCTTTCCATTCTGAAAAGGGCATGCAGCATGAAGAGTCTGGCCAGCCAAATACACGCCTTCGGTAAAGCCTTAATGATGCCGATCTCGGTGATCGCCGCCGCAGGGATCTTCCTTGGGTTAGCCGCGGCGATGCAAAATCCTGCCATCACCGGTGATGCCTTCGCCAATCTGCAGGTGCCGCAACTGATCATTGGCTTTATCCGCAAAGTGGCGGGCGCGCTCTTCGCCAATCTGCCGCTGTTCTTTGCGGTAGCCAGCGCTATCGGACTGGCAAAAGCCGAGAAGCCCACCGCCGCATTCGCCGCTGTCATTGGCTATATCGCCATGAACGTCGGCATCAGCGCCACGCTGGCGTCGAAAGGGCTGACGGCGGCGACCACCACGCCAGAAGCGTTGCAAAAAGCGGGCATGGACCAAACCGCGGCGATGATGACCTCGGCTGAATACATCGACATGCTTGGCATTTTTACCTACAACATGAGCGTGCTGGGCGGCGTGATTGCTGGCTTGATTACTGTGTTGCTGCATAACCGTTTCTATACTCAGCAACTGCCTACGGCGATCAGCTTCTTTGGCGGACGGCGCTTTGTGCCGATCGTTACCGTGGTGGTGTTGCCGCTGATTGGCGTGCTGCTGGCGCTGATTTGGCCGACCATTGGGGAAGGTATTGCGTGGGTGGGCCTGATGATTGGTAAAAGCGGTCAGTATGGCGCGTTCCTGCTGGGTACCAGCGAGCGCTTACTGATTCCCACCGGTTTGCATCACATCCTCAATGAAACCGTGCGCTTTACGCCCATTGGCGGCATGGCAACGGTCGACGGGCAAAGCATTGTCGGGGCGTTGAACATCTTCAACACCTCGCTAACGCATCCCGGCGCCATTCCAGATGAGACGGTACGCGGCGCCACGCAGTTCCTTGCCCAGGGCAAGATTCCGGTCATGATGTTTGGTTTACCCGCTGCCGCGCTGGCGATTTACCACACCGCGCGTCCCGAGCATAAACAGCGCGTCAAAGCGCTGGTGCTGGCCGGCGCGCTGACTTCATTTACCACTGGCATCACCGAGCCGCTGGAGTTCTGTTTCATCTTCGTGTCGCCGGTGCTGTATATCCTGCATGCGCTGTTAACCGGCCTGTCGTTTATGCTGATGTCGATGCTGCAGCTGATGATTGGCAACGTGCAGGGCGGCGCGATCGATTTGGTGGTGTTCGGCATCCTCGGTGGCAGCAAAACCCATTGGTGGTGGACGATTGTCCTCGGCGTGATTTACGTGCCGATTTATTACTACGGCTTCCGTTTTGTCATCACCCGCATGCGCGTGGAGACGCCGGGACGCGAATCTGATGAAGAGCAAAAACCTGAATTGGTAGCGGCCGATGAACGCACTAAGGTCATCATCAGCGGACTCGGTGGTGAGGCCAATATAGAGGATGTCGATTGCTGTTTCACGCGACTGCGGGTGCGGGTGAAACAGATGAATGAAGTGGTTGATCAAACCTTGCTGACCACCGGTGCCAACGGTATCAATCGCGTCAGTGAACACGATGTGCAGGTGATTTATGGCCCGCAGGTCGAGAAGATTGCCAACGACGTCAAAACTGCTCTCGGCGTGGCGTAACAACATGCCGCTGCGCGGGCCTTCAGCGCAGCGGCATGCGCCATGATACACTGTTGTTTTCCAGCCAATTCTGCTTTCCATGGACATCAAACAATTAATCTACCTCACTAATCTGGAGCGCGAGCGCCACTTTGGTCGTGCAGCCGAAGCCAGTTTTGTCAGCCAGCCGACGCTGTCGATGCGTCTGAAAAACCTTGAGCGCGAATTAGGCCTTTCGCTGATTAACCGCAGCAATAATTTCGATGGCTTCACGCCAGAGGGCGAACGCGTGCTGACGTGGGCGCGGGAGATTGTCTCGGTGTATCAGGGTTTGAAGCTGGAAGTTGAATCGCTTAAGCATGGCGTCAACGGCACGTTGCGGCTGGGCGTCATGCCGCAGTGCAGCGTGGCGCTGCCGGCGCTGTTGAAGGCGGTGGAAGTGCGCTACCCGCAGCTCGACTATCGCGTTTCGGCGATGAGCGCCGACCAACTGCTGGAAGCGCTCAACAGCCATACCGTGGACGGCGGTATCGGGTTCTTTGAACTGACGTCACTGCGTGAGCTGCACTTCCAGACGGCACTGCTGAAAGATCCCGGCGTGGAAGCCCTGTTTAATCCGGCGCATTTTCCGGCGTTGCTGCAGCAGGAAACCATCACGCTCTCTACACTCGCCAGCCAGCCGCTGTGCCTGGCCGAACCGACGCGCTATTTTCGCCGCTATCTCGACGGGCAACTGCGAGAAACCGGACTGATCCCACGCGTTATCGTTGAAAGCGCCTCAATTATGCAGCTGTTGCAAAGTGCGCAGGTAGGATTGGGGGTGATGGTTTCGCCGTGCGGCCATCTGTTGCCGGAGCTGATGCAGAATCTGGCGCGGCGGCCAATTGATATCGCGCCGATGGGGCGTCAGGCGGCGCTGGTGATTGCCGAGCCGGGCAGAGCATCGCCGCTGGCTCAGCATTTCTTTGATGAAGCGCGCCGGCATCTACCCGATTAACGGGTTTCGCCGAGCGCCATCAGCACGCGATCCTGCCAGCTGGCAAAGGCTACCGCTTGTAACAGTGTGAAGATGCGTTCGGTGCCCCAGCCAGCATTTAACAGCGGCTGCAGATGCGCAGCGCTAAAGCGGTCGGGCAGGCGAGTTAACTGGGCGCTGAGGGTAATCACCGGCGAGGTGTTAGCGGCGCGCTCGATATCCTGCACTAGCGCCGTGCGCCATTCACCTGCCAGCCGATCGAACTGGCGTCGACACCCCAGCACGCGCGCGCTAACTGCCTGCGCCAGCACTTCATCCTGCGCAAAATGTTCGCTAAGCCGCTGCTTCAGAGTAGCGAAGCCGTACAACGCTTGCGCATCCTGCACCAGCAGCCACGTTGCTTCATCCAAACCCTCAATGCCCTGACAGAACGTCACGGCGGCCAGCTGTTCGGCGCTGGCATAGCGCAATTCAACCGGTTTTAACGCTGGTTGCCAGTCGGCGGAGTGGGCAAACAGGTCGGCGTTGGCATCTGGCGCCGGAGAAACACCCGGAATCCAGCGCACCGGCAAGCCCATCATCGCCTGCAGCGACGCCACTACGCGCGACTGATAACTGACATAGCCCACCAGTTGGTTGAGCGTGACGATATCGGGCTCGGTTAATCCCACCGCATCCAACGCGCTAATGCTGTTGCGGGTAATCAGCTCCGGCTGCATCGCTAGCTGGCGCGCATATTGGGTAATTTGTGTCAGGCGATTATTGCTTTCACGTGAAGAGTCCGGGCCGGGTAACGGATTTAGCCGGGCAGAGTAGTGATTGCACAAGCGCTGCACACCAGCGACCTGCGCCACCGTTAACGCGGTGCTGAGGCGATCGTACAGGGTTAACGTGTGCGTCAAACTGGTCGAGAGCGTATCGGGAAACAGGATCTGACTCAGATCGCGCGCAGCCAACAGTGCAGGCTGAAAACGTGTCAGCAGCGGTTGTAACGCCGTGGCTTCCTGTTGCAAACCGAGCAGAAAACGGTCTTCGATATAGGCGGCTTCGGGCACCAGCGGTGCGGTAGCGGTAGTATTCGGGCGAGTCTGGCTTTCATAAAACCAGTGGTCATGGCCGGGAGAACGGCGTTGTTCCATGGTCATTCCTTTCGCTAAAAACGGACTTGCTGCAGGGCGTGCGAATCTGAAAAGCAGGCGTGCAACAAAGGGCTAGCTTATCGTCGCTGAACGGCTGTCCACGGCAAAAGAATGATGGGGAATAATTAATAGCTTAGGAGTATAAGGGCGGGGGCTTTTTAAACAGGTCGCCAGAAAGGGCGACCTGTGGATGAATCTTATTTCAGTTCCAGCTCGTTCATCGCGGCGATGCTGAAGCCGCCATCAACGTGTACCACTTCACCGGTGATACCACCCGCGAGGTCAGAACACAGGAAGGCCGCAGAGTTACCCACGTCTTCGATGGTCACGGTACGACGAATCGGGGTAACCGCTTCGCAGTGTGCCAGCATCTTACGGAAGTCTTTGATGCCTGACGCCGCCAGGGTACGGATTGGACCGGCTGACACGGCGTTAACGCGCGTGCCTTCTGGACCCATCGCGTTCGCCATGTAACGAACGTTGGCTTCCAGAGACGCTTTCGCCAGACCCATAACGTTGTAGTTAGGGATCGCGCGCTCTGCACCCAGGTAGGACAGGGTAAGCAGGGCTGAGTTAGGGTTCAGCATCGCACGGCACTCTTTAGCCATCGCAACAAAGCTGTAGGCGCTGATGTCGTGAGCGATTTTGAAGCCTTCACGGGTCACGGCGTTCACATAGTCACCATCCAGCTGATCGCCAGGCGCGAAACCGATGGAGTGAACGAAACCGTCAAATTTCGGCCAGGTTTTTGCCAGTTCGGTGAACAGCGCAGTGATGCTCTCGTCTTCGGCTACATCGCAAGGCAGAACAATGTCTGAACCCAGATCTTTAGCAAACTCTTCCACACGACTTTTCAGTTTGTCGTTCTGGTAGGTGAAAGCCAGTTCTGCGCCCTGTTTGTGCATCGCCTGCGCAATACCGTAGGCGATTGAGAGTTTACTGGCAACGCCAGTAATCAGAATGCGCTTACCGGAAAGAAAACCCATAGCTGTAATCCTTTTGGTCATTGTTGTTGGCGGTCGCGATGATTAAAAACCAGGCAACCGACGTTAATCACGTGCGAAGTCTAGCACGTCTCTATAAATGCGGTAAATCGCACCGCGTTTTCCGCGGTAACCTGCGCCATCAGCGTTCGCGTCGCCAGGCTTCTGCGGTTAAAGCTTCGCCAAAATGGCTGGTGATCAGACGTTTGGTCAAATCGTGCAGCGGCGAGGCCAGTACATCGGCGGTACCGCCGCGTTCAACCACTTCGCCCTGATGCATCACCAGCACCTGATCGCTGATGTGCTTCATCATGCCGAGATGCTGCGTCACATAAATATAGGCGATGCCATGCTTCTCCTGCAGTTCCAGCATCAGGTTCACCAGCTGTGAACGCATGGTCATATCCAGCGAGGCGAGCGCCTCATCGGCAACGATCACTTTCGGCTGTAAAATCAGCGCTCGCGCCAGCGCCAGACGCTGCTTCTGTCCGGGCGCCAGCATATGCGGATAGTAACCGGCGTGATCGCGCAGCAAGCCCACCTGACGCAGCGTGGCGATGATGCGTTTTTCACGCGCTTCATCATCCAGTTCGGTATTCAGGCGCAGCGGGAAATCAAGAATCTGACTGATGCGCTGGCGCGGGTTGAGCGACGTTGAGGGATCCTGAAAAATCATGCGGATGCGCTGGCTGCGGTAACCGTAGTCACCGTACTCCAAAGGATGATCGTCAATCAGCATGTCCCCTGCGGTGGGTTCCACCATGCCGCTCAGCATTTTCGCCAGCGTCGATTTTCCGGAGCCATTTTCACCAATCACCGCCAGCGTCTGCTTCTCGCGTAGGGTAAAACTCACGCCTTTCACCGCTTCGACGTGCTGACGACGGAATAAACCGGTGCGATAGCGATAGGTTTTGCTCAGATTGCGCACTTCCAGCAAGGTTTCCATCGCTACTGGCTCTCCATATTCAACGGGAAGTGACAGGCGAACAGATGCGCTTTGTTGCCGGTCAGGCGCGGTGTTTCGATACATTTGCGCTGCGCATAGGGGCAGCGCGGGCCAAGGCGGCAGCCAATCGGAAGATGTTCCAGCGACGGAATAGCACCTGAGAGCGTATTCAGCCGGCTTTTATGCGGCAGCGCGCTGCCAAAATCCGGCATTGCACGGATCAACGCCTGGGTATAAGGATGATGTGGCGTATCCATTAAATCTTCGCTCTGGGCGGTTTCAACCGTCTGTCCGCAATACATTACGTTAATGCGGTCGGCCCATTGGCTCATGGTGCGCAGGTCATGGCTGATCAGCAATATCGTGGTATTGTTGTTTTGATTCAGGCGGCTCAGCAGGCGGAAAATCTGCGCCTGCGTCGTTGGCTCCATCGCATTGGTCGGTTCATCGGCAATTAGCAAGCGCGGCTGATTGGCCAGCGCGATTGCGATCATCACTTTCTGGCATTCGCCGTCGGTCAATTCGTACGGAAAACTGCGCATGATGTCTTTGTGATCTTTAATGCCGACGCGGTGCAACAGCTCAATGGCGCGCACTTTACGCCAGAACCACAAACGCTGATACCAGCGGCCTTTGTGGGTCCAGCGCGGAATCGCCTGCATGAGTTGGCGGCCAATACTTTCCGAAGGATCGAGACAGGACTGCGGCTCCTGGAAAATCATCGATACGTTATGGCCGACAATACGTCGCCTTTCTCGCGGCGACAGGCGCAGGAGATCGATGTCGTCAAACACCATGCGATCGGCGGTGACGCGCCAGTTATCTTTGGTGACGCCACAGATAGCTTTAGCGATCAGGCTCTTGCCCGATCCCGATTCACCTACCAGCCCACGCACTTCACCTTCAGTGAGCGTTAGATTGATACGATCGACCGCTTTGACCGGACCGTCTGCGGTCATAAATTCAATGGTCAGGTTACGGATATCCAGTAGCGGCATTATTCAACTCCCGCTTCTACCGCGCGACGGATACCGTCGCCCAGCAGGTTAACGATCAATACGCTGACCATCAGCGCCACGCCCGGCAGCATCACCGTCCAGGGCGCGACGTAGATCAACTCCAGCGCGTCACCCAGCATCGCTCCCCATTCGGGTGAGGGCAGCTGCGCACCAAGATCGAGGAAACCGAGCGCGGCGATATCCAGAATCGCCATTGACAGCGAGCGGGTAAACTCACTCACCAGCAGCGGCAGCACGTTGGGCAGCACCGCGTTCCATAAAATATTCAGGTTGCGCGCGCCATCGAGGCGCAATGCCACCACATACTCTTTTTCCATCTCATCATGCACAGCAGTATAGATCTCGCGCACCAAACGTGGGATCAGCGCCAGAAACACCGCCAGCATCGCGTGTTCCAGCCGTGGACCAAGAAACGCCACCACGATAATCGCCAGCAGCAGCGAAGGAATTGACAGCAGCGTATCCAGCACATGATTCATCACCGCTGAACGTACGCCGTGGGTGATCCCGGCAAATACGCCCAGTACCAGCGCGCAGACCGCCGCCAGCAGCGTCACCACCATCGCGGAACCGACGGTAGGCGCCACGCCGCTCAACAGGCGGCTTAAGACATCACGCCCGAGATCGTCAGTACCGAGGAAGAAGGAGACGTCGCCATAGCGCGACCACGACGGCGGCAGCAACTGATAACCGAGGAATTGCTGATCGATACCATACGGCGCCAGTAATCCCCCGAACAGGCACAGGAACAGCAGGATGCCAAAGCCGTACAAACCGACCATGCCGCTGGTGTCGCGGTACAGGCGCTGCCAGCTGCGACGCAGCGTGCTGGGCAGCCGCTTCTCGTCGTAGACATTATCTAAGGGCATATGCAATCGCTTTATATTTGTTGATTTTGATTGATGGCTCTTTAATTATTTCATTCATATCAATGTGTTGCCTTGATTCTCAGCATTACCATGTTTTACTTCTGTTTAGTTTGAATAGCTTCAATTTATAGATTTTGTGTACACTCCTGCGTATACGGAAAGGGAGTGTACACATTGCTAACAGACACCAAACTAAGAAAGGCGCTAGGAAAGCGGCGTGATAAAGTCGAGATCATTTCTGATTCACACGGGCTGAATGTCAGGCTGACTTTATCTGGTGGCGTAACATTCTTCTATCGATACCGTTGGAAAGACAAACCCGCGCAACTCACCATTGGTGATTATCCGTCGATAACCCTCTCACAGGCAAGGGAACGGCGGCAGCAATTTCGTTTATGGATAACAGAAGGTTACGATCCAAGACGTCAGGTGGTTCTTGAGAGGATTAAAAAGGTAGACGCGCTGACTGTTGAAGAAGCTTACGACTATTGGGAAGAACACTATGCCAAGCCGGAAGGGCTGATAAAAATTGTAAAGAACCGCCAAAATTTCCGTAACCACATTTATCCGGTGCTGGGGGACATGGTTGTTAATCAAACGACAAAGACTCACTGGCTTCATTTATTTGATGGAATGGGCAGGCGAGTGGTGACTGGTCAGATGCTCAGCCTGATGCAACGCACATTCAGGTTTTGTCATAACCGAGGAGTGATAGATACCAATCCCCTGGCGGAGTTGCGACGAGCCGATGTTGCAGTTGCAGCAGCAATGAAAGATAGAGTGCTGTCAGATGATGAGATCAGAATTATTTGGCAGGCTTTAGATGGACTCCCTTCACGACAGCAAATCGTCATGAAATTTCTGTTAATGACAGGATGCAGGAGCACAGAAATTCGCACTGCTAAATGGGAATGGTTTAACTATAAGGAAAAAACTTGGACGGTACCCGGCAGTGAATATAAAACCGGGAAAACGGTGAGAAGGGCACTTCCCGATTGCGCCATTTCAATGCTTAAGAAACATCAGAAAACCTCTATAACGAAACATGTTTTGACGCGATCACGTTATAAAGGGCCTGAAGATGACAAGCCACCTGCTCAGCCAAATATCGCATTTTTTTCTGCACAGATAATAATGAAGACGGGCATGAAAGAATGGTCACTGCATGATTTGAGGAGAACTGTGGCGACACGTCTTTCAGAATTAGGCGCGCCGCCACATGTCATTGAGAAGCTGCTCGGACATCAGATGTCTGGAGTAATGGCTCGATACAACCTGCATGATTACATTAACGACCAACATCACTGGCTTAAGGTGTGGACTGATCACCTTGAGAATGTTCTTGGCTTGACTCTGGCAGAGCATTGACCTCTTTTTCCCACTTGAGCACATCATCTGTACGCCAGCGCTTAGGGCTTCCGCCAATAGTAGCCTTCGGGAATGGGCGGCTGAAGCATGCTGGCATACGTGATGGAGTGCTCCAGAAATAAAGGGTGCTGCGTGATATCTTGTAGCGAGCCAGAACATCGCCGGTCAGCATTATCTCTTCTCTTTTAATTTGTTCGTTCATATACAACTCCACGCTTTTCCCGCTGCAACGGGTTAATTTAACCGTGACATGTCACGGCGTTAATTTGGTTTCATGCCAGCCGCGATTGACCCAGCACGCCGCCTCGCCTTTGCATGGGCAATCCTGCACCGGCAGTTGATCGCCACACTTACCGCACTGGCGCTTACTGATAACCCGAATACGGCCACGCACTCGCGCATCATCCTGGCGAATCAGCAGAGCGATGTACTCAGCTGCATCATAGGGTTCACGACCCGGCCGGCGAGCGGCGCAGTTGTGGGCCAGCATATCTAATTCCTGACTATCCAGAACCAGCTCCAGTTTCTGCTCACCTGCAGCGGCCTGACGTGCGCGCTGGTCGGCTTTGCGTTCTGCGGGTGACTTAGCCATTAATCCTCCGGTGTTGCTGGCTCATAGCCCAGCCCTTCATCGGTGAAAGAAATGATCACCTTTGTCGGATCGGCGCACTGTGGCTTCTCACCATGGCGGAACATCACGAAGCTGGTGCCATAAATTTCTGCCAAATGCTCAGCCTCTTTCACCCACTCTGCACCACCTGTGGCACATATAGGCTCTATCTGTGCTGTGTGTGGGGCGTTGAGCAACTGTATTTCTGCTAGACATTCATTCCATCCGCCGCCATGGCCAGAAATAACCAAGTCTCCATCCTTGAGAATGACATCAGGCAACTTGAAAGTCGTGCTTGCAGGCTGGGTGAGCGCGGCTTGCCATGCCTGCCACATCTGCTGAAGAACCTGGCCGCGATAATTCCCGTTTTCGTGCTTAAGTAAGCGGGTGTCGAATTCGACAGACGCCCACGCTTCGAACCGCTTCTGCTCTTCGGTCATCATTCTTTCACACTCCCACCTGCTGCGCGGATGGCTTCTTTCACTTGCCCGCAATCGTATGCATCTCCATTATCATCTGCCTGCAGTGAGTAACCGTATCCACTGCGGCAGGGTGATAGCCTTTGCGGCAACACAACCGGCTGCATCACCGCCAATGGCGGTGCGGTGTATACCGGAAATGCTTCTGAACCATCATCTGACCTATCGCCTTTCTCGGCAATATTGGCGTAAATTTCGCAATCATCTGGAGCTCGGCACCCTTGATGCCATGTAAGATATTCAACAGGCTCCGCCTCAACGCTCGCCAGCGCCACTCTCGCCATATCCACCACCCAATCCAGATGGTCTTGCGGATTGGCGATAACGTCGCGGCAATGAGCTGCAAGTTGCTGGTTGTTAGTCATGGGTGGCCTCCACGCGCTTAAACTCAATGACCCACACCCACGG
>NZ_AKIU01000082.1:0-14567 GCF_000282675.1 Pantoea sp. GM01
GCGGCGGTCGCCGCCGATGCCTGCGTGGCGGCGCAAATCTCCGGTGACATCGTGCCGGTCACCATGCCGGCAAAACCTGCATTCTATCGCTGAGTTACTCTCCTCTCGCCAAACGCGCGTTCAGATCTTGCTGATGCGCGTTTTATCTGGTTACAAACTCTCTTCTTAGCGTTATCCCGTGTATCATCGCCGCCTTTAAGCTGTTTTGTAGGGAATAAGTGATGACGGAGATGACATTGTCCCGCCGCCAGCCTTCCGTTTGGTGGGGCGCGATGATTATTTGCGGCACCGTGGTGGGTGCCGGCATGTTTACGCTGCCGGTGGTGATGGCGGGTGCGTGGTTTGGCTGGGCAATGGTGCTGCTGCTGATCAGCTGGGGCGGCATGCTGCTATCCGGCTTACTGTTTATGCGCGTGAGCCTGACCTATCCGCCGGGCGCGGGCTACGATACCTTGACCAAAGATCTGCTGGGGCGCGGATGGGCAGCGCTCAATGGCCTCAGCATCTTGTTTGTACTCGGCATTCTCACCTACGCCTACATTTCCGCCAGCGGCCCGGTCTATCAACATTCACTTAACCAGGCGGGATTGCCCATCTCCACCGCTGAGGCGAAAATTTTGCTGGCCGTGTGTGTGGCGGCGGTGGTGTGGCTCGGCACCACCGGCGTCAGTCGTTTAATGACCTTCTGCGTACTGGCCAAAATTCTGCTGCTCATTCTGCTATTCGGCGGCTTGCTGACGCAGGTGAATGTGCCATCGCTGCTGAGCGCGCCAGCGGCCGGGGAACGTTACTGGCCGTATGCGCTGGGCGTACTGCCGTTTTGTCTCGCCTCGTTTGGCTATCACGGCAATATCACCGGGCTAGTCAGCTATTACGCCGGCAATAAAAAACACATCACGCGCGCTTTGGTGTTGGGCACGCTGATGTCACTGGCGCTGTATCTGTTTTGGCTAACCAGCACCATGGGTAATCTGCCGCGCGCGGCGTTTCCCGCAATCGTGAAGCAGGGCGGCGATATCGCTGCGCTGATGGCGGCGCTGCGTGAACATCTGCACGTCAATGCGCTATCGCTCATGATGTCGATCTTCTCGCATTTTGCAGTAATCGCCTCATTTCTGGGCGTCACCGCCGGACTGTTTGATTTCATCGCCGATCGCCTTAGCCTCGGCAATTCACCGGGTGCACGCCTGCAAACGGCGTGCCTGACATTCTTGCCGCCGCTGATGGCTTCGATCCTGTGGCCGCACGGATTTGTCGCGGCGATTGGTTTTGCCGGACTTTTTGCGACTTTGTGGGCGGTGTTTATTCCGGCGCTGCTGGCATGGAAGTCACAGCAGCGCTGTTCGCTGGCGGTGATATTACTGCTGATATTTGGTGCGCTGAATATTCTCGCCTGGCTGCTGAGCTGGTTTCAGCTGCTGCCGGCGTTCGGTGGGCGCTAACGAAAACAGAAGACAACGTCATCCAGAGGTTGTCTTCTGTTTTTTGGGGAGTTAATCGCCTGAAGCGGCTAAAACCTTAAGTGCATGGGAGAAGAAATCGCGCCGGCCAAAATTACCCGATTTCAGCGCCAGCGCCAGCGGGCGATCGCGCTGAGCAAACAGCGCCGGCACGCCGGGATCGATTTCGCGGCCAACCTGCAAACAACCTAAATCAAGCGCACTGACGACCGCACCCGACGTTTCTCCGCCGCCCACCACCAAACGCTGAATGCCCGCTTCATACACCAGCTTGCGTGCGCTGTCTCCAAACAGCTGATCAAGACGTTGTGAGATGTTGTGCTGACCAAACTGCTGCTGCGCTTGCCTCACGCTGGTCGGATCGCCCGATGAGTAAACCAGCGGGCAATAATCCTGATGCGCAAGGATAAAGTTCACCACGTCATCGGCGTGAATGCGTTGCGCCATCACATCCTGAATCTCTATCGCCAGCACCGCATGGTGTTTTTGGTGCTCCTCAATCTGTCCGCGCGTAGCGCCAGAACAGCTGCCCACCAGAATCGCACTGGGGCCAGCGATCGCGGGTAATTTACGGCTATCTCCCTGTGCCTTACCCGCACTGATAAAGTTGTGCGGTAACGCCAGTGCAATGCCCGAACCACCGCTGATCAGCCGCGCTTCCGCCGCCGCGACGCCGATTATCGTCAGGTCGTGGTCGCTCAGCGCATCGACAACCAGTAATTGCGGCTCATCTTCGCTGTGGGCTTGCAACGTTTCACGCAGTTGTTCACTGCCTTGTACCACCTGCTGCCAGCGAATGTGGCTGACGCGCGTGCGAGCCTGACGCGCCAGTAAGCGGCGGATATCAGCATCTTTCATCGGCGTGAGCGGATGATGTTCCATCCCGGACTCATTCAGTGGGCGATCGTGGACAAACAGATTGCCCTGATAAACCGTACGTCCCATGGCGGGGAATGCAGGGCAAACAATGACGCGCCGCGCTTCTAAACGTGCGGCGAGTGCGTCGAGCACCGGGCCAATATTGCCGTCGTCGGTGGAGTCAAAGGTGGAGCAGTATTTAAACACGATCTGCGTACAGCCCTGATCCAATAACCATTCGCAGGCGGCCAATGATTGCTGCACCGCTTCTGCGGCGGGCAGGGAGCGCGACTTCAGGGCGATAACGCCGGCCTCAACGTCTGCCGTTGCAGGCTGTTGCGGTATGCCGAGATATTGCGTGGTATGTAAACCGCCTTCACCCGCCAATCCTTTCGATAACGTCACGGCAATATCGCTGGCACCGGTAAAATCATCGGCAATGACCCCAATCAGCATGTTGCACCTCCGATGGCCAACTGCATTTTTTTCACTGCCGCGTGCGGCGCGGTTAACACGGGAATCGCCACCTGCTCACGCACGGCGGCGGCGGCACGCGACGTTGAGAAGTGCGCCAGCATAATTACATCGCAGTGGCTCAGCTGGGGCGCGAACTCTGCCACTAAACGGTTGTGGCTGGTGACATCACCTTTACGCAGCAGATCGATAGCGTCCGGAACCAGCACGGTTTCCAGCGTCGCGTTTGAGCCAATTTGCGCGGCATAGTGGTTAAACTCATCGCACATGGTTACCAATGACGGTCCAAACGTGGCCAACATACCAATTCGCTCACCTTGCTGCAGTGCCGCTTCAAACATCGCTTCATTGGGTTTCAGCACCGGCACCGGCAGTGTCGCAGCGAGCTCATCAATCGCCGGGCCAAAAGCGGAGCAGGTCACCAGAATGCCCTGCGCATTCATCGCATAACCGTAACGGCCAAACGCCACAAAGCGATCGATCAGCGGGCGCGACAGCTGCTCCTCTTTGGCGCGATCGAGGGTCAAACCATCATCCAGTAAGTTCACCACTTCGGCTTCAGGCCAAAGATCGTTAAACGCTTCCTGAATAGGGGACATCGCCACCGGGGTGGCATGCAATAAAACTATGCGTTGGCTCATCATTCTCTCCGTCACCAGCGATACACAAGTGAATTACAGCACACCATACTTAATCTGAGATGAAAATGTAAGGGCTTACATTTGTCTTGATATAGTGACAGCTGTCACATAAAAAAACTGTATATCTGGCAGGATATAGATTGGAAGCATTCGTCAGAATGCCTATTTTGAAATCGCTTACTTATTGGATAACACTGAGAACGCACTATGACCATTCGTGGAGAAACCACCGCTATTAACGTAAACGTGACACCCGAAGCGCAGGTGCGTCCTGCGAATACGGTGCCACGCCATTTTCGTGACTTGCTGGCGCTGGAGGATTTTGAACGTCACGCGCGCAAGCGGTTACCCAATATGATTTATCAGTACGTTAAAGGCGGCGTGGAAACCGGCAGAGGATTGGCTGCCGCCTATGAGGCTTACCAGCAATATGTGTTTGTGCCGCGCATGTTTCGTGACGTGTCGGGGCGCGATCAGCGGGTTAATTTGCTGGGTCATGACTGGTCGCATCCGTTTGGCGTTGCTCCGCTGGGCGGCGCGTCATTTGTCAGTTACCGCGCAGATCTTATGCTGGCGAAAGCGGCAAGAGCGATGAATGTCCCGATGATCCTCAGCGCATCGTCATTGATTCCGCTGGAAGAGGTGATTGCTGCCAATCCGGAAGCCTGGTTCCAGGCTTATCTGGCGGGCGATCAACCGCGTATCGATCGTTTAGTCGATCGCGTTGAACGCGCGGGCTACAAAACATTAGTGGTCACCGGCGATACGCCAATGCTGGGTAATCGTGAACACAACACCCGCAGCGGCTTTAGTATGCCGATAAAACTCACGCCAAAAGTGATGTGGCAAAGCGCGATGAGCCCACGCTGGCTGCTGGGTACGGTGGCGCAAACCTTCCTGCGCCATGGTGCGCCGCACTTTGAAAATACCGACGCCGAACGCGGCCCGCCGATGATGTCGAGTAAAGTGCGCAACACCAATGCCCGCGACCAGCTGAGCTGGAAACATGTCGAAGCGATCCGCAAAAAATGGAAAGGTAATCTAGTGATTAAGGGCTTGATGTCACCGGATGATGCGTTCATTGCGCGCGATCTCGGGGCGGATGCGGTGATTCTTTCCAATCACGGCGGCCGCCAGCTTGATCACACCGTGCCGCCGCTGCATACGCTGGCGGAAATTGCTGCCGCGAAGGGCGATATGAAGGTGATTATCGACAGCGGTATTCGCCGTGGTACCGATGTAATGAAAGCCATGGCGCTGGGCGCCGACTTCGTGTTTCTTGGACGTCCGTTCCTGTATGGCGCAGTGATTGGCGCGCAGGCGGGTATTGAGCACGCTATGCATATCCTGCGTGATGAAATTGACCGCGACTTAGCGCTGATTGGCGTGACGCGCCCTGACCAACTTGACGCTGCGCTGCTGCGTCGCGCACCGCTTTTCGCGCGGGAGGCTTAAGCATGGAACTGCCGATCTACAGCGCGCTGGCACTGAGTGCGCCCTTTACTACGCTGATTCCCGCATGGCAGGCGCAACAGCCTGCGACACCGCTGGCGATTCGCTGGCATCCCAGCACCATTATCGAAAAGGAGCTCATTGCGGGCGCGCAGGCCGAGGTGGTGATTGCGACGGTTGAAACGCTCGATCGCCTAACGCAATCGGGTATCGCCGATGCGCGCACGCGGATTGAACTGGTTGATTCGCCGATCGGTGTCGCGGTGCGGGCAGGCGCGGCACAGCCGGATATCAGCAATCGTGACAACCTGGTCAAGGCGCTGCTGGCGGCACGCTCGGTAGCCTGGTCAGAAGCGGGGGCCAGCGGCGTATGGTTTTCGCAGCTGTTAAAACAGCTCAATATCGATGCAGAACTGCGCGCGCGCGGTACGGTGATTCCGGCAGGGTTTACTGCGGAACAACTGGTGAACGGTAAGGCCGAACTGGCGATACAGCAGATTAGTGAATTGCTAATGGTAGAGGGCATTGATGTGGTTGGGCCGCTGCCGCCCGGCACGCAGCAGGCCATTTCGCTCTCTGCGGCGGTGTTGAGTCGTGCTAAGCAGCCAGCGCAGGCGCAAACCTTTCTCACCTGGCTGAAAACGCCGCCGGTGACGGACGTGTTCAGCCGGTTTGGCATGGTCAGCCGCGATTAACGATCCTGACGGGGCACCGAGCCGCTGCTGCCCCGTACAATCAGTTCGGTACCAATCTGCGTATGCGTTTGTGCCGGCAGATTGTTCAGCGTGTTCAACAAATAGTGGGCCGCATGCTCGCCAATTGAGGCTAAATCGACGCGCATGGTGGTCAGCGGATGCTCCAGATGCTCGGCATACTCGTAGTCGTTGAAGCCGACAATGGAGATATCATTAGGGATGCGCAGATAGCGCTCGCTGGCCGCGCGCATCGCCCCAAACGCCAGCAGATCGTTACCGCAAATGATGGCGGTAGGCGGCTGCGGGCCATCGAGTAGGCGGAACACCGCCCGGCGCGCATCATTCATGCTGAAGGCGTTATCAATGAGATGCGTGTCCGGCAGCGTTAATCCGCGCTGCTGTAGGGCGCGGCGCGTACCGTTAAGACGTTCGGAAATACGATCATTCGACGGCGGCGTGCCGACGATCACCGCAAAATGCTGGTGCCCTAAGCCCAGCAAATGTTGCGCCATGCTCTCCGCTGCACCCTCGCTGTCATAGCCAACGCAAGGTCTTTCGCTGTCTTGCGAAAAGGTCTGCACGCAGGCGATCTCCTGCTGAACAATGCGCTCCCAAAGCTTCGGATGGTGGGTATTTCCCACCAGCATCAGGCCATCAATGCCGTATTCAATCAGCTTATTAACTTCTTTCAGCTCGGTTTCCGGATCGAAATTTGAGTTGGCCAATAACAGCGTATAACCGGCTTCGTGAATCAATTGCTGAAAAGCCGCCAACGGGCGCGAAAAGGTTTCGGTCGCCAGCGTCGGCACCACCGCGCCAATGGTCATACTGCGGCGTGAGGCGAGGGTGCGAGCGGCGCGGTTGATGACATATCCCAACTCCTCGCAGGCTCTCTCCACGGCTTCACGACGCGACGCCTTTACCGTGGTGCTGCCGTTGAGTACGCGCGAAACCGTCGCCGTTGATACCCCTGAGAGACGCGCAACATCATCCAGTGATACGCGGCCAGATCCATTTTGCTTCTCACTCATCAAGTCACTCCTGCAGAAAGAGTGAGCTTGCCCACAAAAATTGCAGACAACTCACTATCAATTTTGAAAGCGCTTACTTTTGGCTTGACTGAATTTTGTAATCGCTTACTTTTGACATCATGTTATCAGGTTGGGTGTGCCTGCTCACGTTTTTTAACACGTTTATGACCTGTCACCCCCAAATTTAACCACAACGCGGGCTGCGGGCGTCGCAGGGCCGCAGAACCTTTGTTACCTCTCAATAAATCATAAAGGAATTCACCATGCGCAGATATCCACGAATTCGCTGGCTGATGATCGTGTTCTGCTTTTTCGCTATCGCAATCAATTACATCGATCGTATTAACCTCGCGATCGCTGCACCGCACATCAAAGCCGATTTAGGGCTGGATGACACCAGCATGGGGCTGATTCTGGGCGCCTTTTTCTGGACCTATGCGCTGATGCAAATCCCCGCTGGACGCTTACTCGATCGCCTCGGTGCCCGCGCCGGTCTGGCCATCGCGGTAGGCTGGTGGTCGTTGTTTACGGTGTTTACCTCGTTTGGTAAAGGTTTCACTTCACTTTTTGCGGCACGCTTAGCATTAGGGTTGGGTGAGGCCGGCGGAAATCCGGGCTGTGTGAAAGTGGTTTACAGTTGGTTCCCGAAAAAGCAGCGTGCGACGGCGAGCGGTATTTTTGATGCCGGTCCGCGTGCTGGCAGTGCGCTGGCGCTGCCGCTGGTCGCCTGGCTGATTAGCGTGTGGAACTGGGAAACCTCCTTTATCGTGACTGGCGCTTTAGGGCTGATTTGGGTGGTGATCTGGTTAGTGTTCTATCGCGAACCGGAAGAGATGAAGGGCCTGGATGAAACCGAGCGCCAGAATTTGCTGGAAGATCGCGCGTTACCCACCACGCAGGCCAACGCGAAAGTCGAGTTGTGGTCGCTATTCCGCCATCGCAACGTGTGGGGCATGATGATTGGCTTCTTCTGCATGAATTTCGCCACCTACTTTTTTGTCACCTGGTTCCCAACCTATCTCACCGTTGCGCACGGCTTTTCGTTGAAAGAGCTGGGTACGCTGGGCGCCATTCCTGCCCTGATGGGGATTCCGGGCAGCCTGCTGGGTGGGGTGGTCTCAGATGCCCTGTACCGCAAAGGGTTTAGTCTGACCGTAGCACGCAAAACCTGCCTGATTAGCGGCATGCTGCTCTCCAGCGTCATTGCCTTCGCGGCCTTTACCGACAGCATTGCGGTCATTCTGACGCTGTTCTCCATTACCTACGCCGGTTTAGCGTTTACCGCCGCCAATATCTGGACGCTGCCTGCGGACGTGGCGCCAGCCAGTAATTACGTCGCCACGCTGGGCGGTATTCAGAACTTTGCCGGCAACCTCGCTGGGATTGTCACCGCGTCATTCACCGGCTTGATGTTGAGCCTGAGCCACGGTTCTTTTGTGGTACCGCTGCTGGTTGCGGGCGGCATCTGTGTGCTGGGCGCGCTGACCTTTATGTTTGTGCTCGGCAAGCTGGAACCCTTACCGATCAACCCCAAAGGTGATACCAACGTGATTGCCACCGCCAACCAATAGGAGTGATTTCGATGCAAAATGAACAGTCATTGCGTGAGGAAATTTGCCAGGTAGGAGCCGATTTGTTTAATCGCGGCTATACCACCGGCACGGCGGGTAACATCAGTGCTCGCCTGGAGGATGGCTGGCTGATTACGCCAACCGACGCCTGCCTGGGGCATCTGGAGCCGAGCCGCATTGCTAAGGTCAATCGCGATGGCGAATGGGTTTCGGGCGATAAACCGTCAAAAACGCTGCTGCTGCATCGCCAGATTTACGATCGCAACCCGGACGCGCACGGCGTGGTGCACACCCATTCCACCCATCTGGTACAGCTTACGCTGGCAGGCGTTTGGCAACGCGACAGTATTTTGCCGCCGCTCACGCCGTATCAGGTGATGAAAGTAGGGCGCATCCCGTTGATCGATTATCGCCGTCCGGGCCATGCCGACGTTGCAGAGCAGGTTGCTGAACTGGCAAACGAGGTGCGCGGCGTGATGCTGGAAAGATTAGGGCCCGTGATGTGGGGCAAATCAGTTTCGACGGTGAGTTTTGCCCTTGAGGAGCTGGAAGAAACCGCACGACTGTGGCTGAACTGTGTGGATAAGCCTGACGCGCTGCCGGAGAAAGCGGTATTGGAGTTGTGTGAGCACTTTAATACGCGCTGGTAACTCGATCGCTGTCCCCTACAAAAAAGAGACCTATCAATGAACAAGACGGTAATGGCCGCCGGCATGATGCTGTTTGCATCCGCGGTAATGGCGCAGGAAAAGTCATTTGTCTACGTATCTAATGGCGACAGTGGCACGGTGACGGCCTATGCGCTGAATAAGACCCAGCAGCAGCTCAAGCCGGTGGGTGAATATCCCAGCGGCCTGAAAAGTATGCCAATGGTGGTATCGCAGGATAAGAAAACGCTTTACGTCTCGGTCCGCAGCCAGCCATACCATGTTTCGGCCTGGCATATTCAGCCCGATGGGACGCTGAGCCATTTTGCCGATACCCCATTGCCTGAAGCGATGGCGTATTTAGCGCTGGATAAAAGCGGGCGCTTTCTGCTCTCCTCCTCTTACGGCGGGGATCTCTTCAGCATTAATCGCATCGCCAGCGATGGCAAAGTAGAGAGTGCGCCGGTACAAGTGGTGCATACCGGCAAGCGGGCGCATGCGATCCAAACCGATCCCAGCAATCAATTTTTATATGTACCGTTGCTGGGCGCCGATCAGCTGCTGCAATATCGGTTTGATAGCAAAAGTGGAAAAGTGACGGCCAATAGCCCCGCCTTTGTGAATATCCAGCGCGAAGCCGCCACCGGGCCGCGCCATTTCGCCTTCGCACCGCAGCGTGATGGGCGAGGTGAACAGAATCTATATTTGCTGACCGAAATGGCGGGCAACATTTCGCGCCTCACGCTGAATAAAGATGGCACGCTGACGGAGCATGAGGCGACGCCATCACTCGATCCGCTCATCGCGGCGAACATGCAGCGCGGTGAAGCGCGGCCACTGACTGGCGATGATGATTTGCCGAAATCGGCCAAACCACGCTTATGGCAAGCCGATATTCACCTCACCCCTAATGGCCGATTCCTGTATTCCACCGAACGCACCAGCAGTAATATTACGGCGTTTCGCGTTTCCCCGCAGGATGGCCGCTTAACGCTGATTAATAGCACCAAAACAGAAGCACAACCGCGCGGATTTGCGATTGATAATTCTGGCCGCTATTTAATTGAATCGGGTCAGAAGTCAACCCAGGTGTCGCTCTACTCCATTGATCAAGACAGCGGCAAGCTCACATTAATTGAGCGTGTGCCCACCGGAAAGGGCGCAAATTGGGTCACTATCGTTGAGTAAATAAAGCACTCATTATTTTTTCTGTGTAATTGATGATCGTTATTTTTTCGATGCGTTATATATATTGTCAGTAAAGGAGTTTTTATGTCGACTATTCGCAAGACATTACTGAGCACCTTATTTTGCTCAACCCTATTTAGTGTGGCAATGCAGGCGCAGGCTGCAGAAAAAGGCGTCGCCACCCATCTTGAACCGCTACATCACGTTATTCTGGAAAATAAATACGTCACCGTAATGCGCGTGTTGATTCAACCGGGGCAATCTACCCAGTTTCATGAGCAGCATCTTGATTATGTGAATACACATATTGAGGGCAGCCCGGTGAAAATTGAATATCCGGATAAACCCGTTAACAACACTGAAATGAAAAGCGGTAATGTTAAATTTGGCGCGCATCAGGGCAAGTCAGAAACCGATAAAGTGACCAATACCGGTAGCACCGTTAATCATCAGGTCGCTTTTGAAATTAATATCCCCGGGCCGCAACATTTTGGTAACGCCACCCGGCCTGCCAGTGATGCTTTCCAGCAGGTACTGGATAAGAAAACCGTCCGCGGCTGGAAGGTCACACTGAAACCGGGCGCCAGCACCGGAGAATACACGCAACACGGGCCCGGCGTGCGCGTGTTCTTTACTGAGGGGCGGGTTCTGGTTGCCGATCAGGCTCACGCCAATCGGGTAAAAGAAATTTGGGTCCATCCCGGCGATGCGTTTTTAACCGAACCTGGCAAGGTCGATATTACGGCCGCCAGTGGCGAAAATATCATCTTCAATGATTATGAATTGTTATAGCACTGTTTGTATTTTGTGAATCTAAGCGTTCTGATAATCTGCACTTCTGTGGCCTTGCTGCAGAAGTGCATTATTGTTTTTACCATACTAATAATTATTTACCGGAAGCAATTACAATGAAAGCAAGAAAGGTGAGACAGAGTTGTCTGCCTTTCGCGTTGAGCATTCTCATGTCGGCAACATTTTCAGCACATGCTGAAAGTGCGGACGATGCTGCGACTCTTATTGCGAAAGGCAAGTATCTGGCTATTGCCGCGGACTGTGGCGCATGCCATACCGCACCGAATCAGGGCAGGGAAATGTCCGGCGGTTATATTATCTCTTCTCCACTCGGTAATATCGTCGCCAGCAATATCACTCCATCTAAAACAGCGGGGATTGGTAATTACACCGAACAAGATTTTGCTAAAGCAGTACGCAGTGGAATAAATAAGCAGGGACAGCATCTTTATCCGGCGATGCCTTATACCTCATACGCTAAAATTTCAGATGCGGATATTCACGCTCTGTATGCTTATTTTATGCACGGGGTGAAAGCGGACGATAATGTGCCGCCAAAAACGGATTTACCTTTCCCGTTTAATATTCGTTCAAGCATGCTTTTCTGGAATATGCTGTTTGCTGATGATAAACCGTTTATTCCGGCCCAGGATAAATCGGTGCAGGTTAATCGCGGCGATTATCTGGTCAATGCTCTGGCGCACTGTGATACCTGCCACACACCACGTAATGCACTGATGGGGCAAAACAACGATCGCGCGCTGAGTGGCGGCAGCCTTGGCAGCTGGTATGCGCCGAATATCACGTCTGACAATCAAGCAGGCATCGGCAACTGGAGCGATGCGGAGATTGCGCAATATCTCAAAACCGGCCACGTAGCGGGTAAAGCGCAGGCGGCGGGTCCGATGGCAGAAGCGGTAGAGCACAGCCTGCAGCATCTGTCGGATGATGATATCAACGCGATGGTTGCTTACCTGCGCCAGGTTCCCGCCGTGGGCCAACCGACCCGTCAACCACGGGATCGCATGGGTAAACCGGCAAGCGATGAAATGGCCCAGCGCGCACTTAACCATCCCGACGCGGGCTGGCAGGTTTACGCCAGTTCCTGTGCCAACTGCCACCAGGCGGACGGTGCGGGTAATCAATTCTATCCTTCGCTATTCCATAACACCGCAACCGGTGCGCCACAGGCGGATAACCTGATCGCCACCATCGTCTATGGCGTACATCGCCAGGTAAATGGCAAAGATGTTGCGATGCCAGGCTTTGGCCCGGATGGATTGTTTACCGATCGATTAACCGATCGGCAAATCGCCGACGTCAGTAACTATGTGCTGAAAAACTTTGGCAATGCCGAACTCAACGTCACGCCTGATCAGGTGAAAACGGTGCGTGAGGGCGGAGAGCGTCCATTGATCGCACGTCTGGCGCAGCCTGCAGTTTGGGGTGGAGGCGCGATAGTGGTGATTATTTTACTGGTGCTGCTGTTTGCCATTACGCGCAGGGGGAAAAAACATGGCGCATAACCTTTCCCGACGTCGTCTGCTGCAAGGCATGGGGATTTTGTCACTGGGTGCGATGTGTAATTCAATCTTCCCAGCCCGCGCGCGCGCCGCGGAACAGATAGCCGATAGTGGCTTCCTTGATGTTTCAACGTTTTTGGTCAGTCGCCCAGTGGGTCCGATCCTCGGCCAGCGCTATTTCGCTGCTTTGCTGCGTCATGATGCAGCCTTCGCAGAGAAACTTGTCCAGCTACGTTCGTTACTGCAGCAGCGCAACTTTTCCCATGTGGATGATTTTCTTGCTGCATTCGGTGCAGATAAGCCTGAATGGCAAACGGCTAAACGCATTATCTCCGCCTGGTACACCGGCGTGGTGGGTGACGGCAGCGATTTGGAGCTGATTGCCTATGCAGAAGCGATGATGTACCTGCCCACCAAAGATATTCTGGTGGTACCGACCTACGGCGGCGGGCCGTTCTATTGGGCAGTGACGCAAGATGGCAAAGTGGCAACCACAGGAGAAGGCGCATGAGTGCACCAAAAGTTGATGCCGATGTCATCATTATTGGCTCGGGCGTAATGGGCGGTTTAATCGCCTGCCAAATGGCAAAAGCCGGTAAATCGGTGATCATTCTTGAAGCGGGGCCGCGCGTCGCTCGCCAGGAGATCGTCGAACGTTTCCGCAACTCGCCGTTCAAGATGTCGTTAACCAACATTAAATTGCAGGGCGTTGGCTCGCCTTATCCCAACCCGCCGCATATCCCGTCCACCTACGGGGATTATTTGCAGCAGGTAGGCCCGGTAAAATATCCCACCAAGTATTTGCGCGTGGTGGGCGGAACCACGTGGCACTTCGGTTCTGCGCTGTGGCGTATGATTCCCAATGATTTTAAGCTCAACACGTTGTATGGACGTGGACGGGATTGGCCATTTGGCTACGACGAGCTGGAGTCCTGGTATGGCAAAGCCGAGCATGAGTTAGGCGTATCGGGTGTCGATGGCCAGGATGAGAGTGGACAGGGCGGCAAAGCCTGGCCGCCGCGCTCCACGCCGTTCCCAATGCCGGGATTGCCAACCAGTTATCTGTTTGACCGCTTAACCGCAATGCTGGGTAAAGGCGGCTACAACCCGGTGCTGGAGCCGAACGGGCGCGCGACCAAGCCGTGGGGCAAGCGTCCAATGTGCGGCGGCAATAATAACTGTAATCCGGTCTGTCCTATTGCCGCTAAATATGATGGCTCAATGCATATTGATGAAGCGGAACGGCTGGGCGCAAAACTGCTGGATAACGCGGTGGTTTATCGTATCGAAGCGGCTGATGACGGCAAGATCACCGGCATTTGGTATAAAAAACCGGACGGCTCTGAGCATCATTTAACCGCTAACTACTTTGTGCTGGCGGCCTACGGCATCGAATCGCCCAAACTGCTGTTGATGTCGACTTCGGAGAAATATCCGAACGGCATCGCCAACTCGTCGGATCAGGTTGGGCGCAACCTGATGGGCCATACCGGCATCAGCATGAACGTGATGATGTCTGAAGATGTCTGGCCGGGTCAGGGACCGACCGAGCTGCTGGTGTATCTCAACAATCGCGATGGCGCGTTCCGCAAGGATTTTCCCAGCTATAAGATTAAAGTGCGCAACACCGTGCCCACCGCTGATTATGCTGCCTCGCTGATTGAGAAAGGGGTGCTGGGTTCTCAGCTTGATGCAGAAATTCGCCGGCAGTCGGCCCGCTCGCTCAACTTTGCCATTGATTTTGAGACCTTACCGCTGGCGGAAAACCGTGTTACGCCGAGTAAAACCAAGAAGGATGCCATCGGTATCCCGTTACCGGAGATCTACTATAGCGTGACGGATTACTGGCATGCCGGGAAAGAAGAGGGCATTAAGGATTTCCACAAATTTGCTGAACTGCTGAATGCGGAGATATTGTCGATCGATACCAAATTCCAGGATCGCCAGCACATTATGGGCACCACCATTATGGGCGACGATCCAAAGAACTCGGTGGTCGATAGCCATTGCCGCACGCACGATCATCCCAATATGTGGATTGCTGGTACCAGCGTCATGCCATCGGCTTCCTGCATGAATCCAACATTAACCGGAGCAGCCCTGAGTTTGCGGTTGGCACAGCATATGTTGCAGACCATGCAGGCGAGTTGAAATAGTAAAATTAATATCGGCGCGATTATCGCGTAATGCCGATCAGTTAAGCACTGAGCAACTTTCGTTCGCCATCGGCTGGGG
>NZ_AKIU01000083.1:0-20316 GCF_000282675.1 Pantoea sp. GM01
GTGATTGATGAAGCGGGTAACACCAGCGGCGAGCAGCCGGGTATCGACTTCACCGTTGACACCTCGCGTCTGGACGTCTCCATCACCCACGTAGCGGATGATGAAGGCAGCATTCAGGGCAATGTCGCCAGCGGCGGTAAAACCGACGACACCACGCCAACCGTACACGGTCGTGCGACGCCTAACAGCATCGTCACTATCTACGTGGACGACGTGGCAATCGGCACCGTACGTACCAATGCGTTCGGCTTCTGGGAACAGGAACTGGCGCTGACCGAAGGCACCTACGCCATTAAGGCCAGCGTGACCAACGCCAGCGGCACTACCACCACCAACGAGTTTTCGCTGGAGATTGATACCACTGCACCTAACCGCGCCGTCATTGACAGCGTAATAGATGATGTGGGCGCCGATCAGGGCAACGTGCCGAACGGCGGTAAAACCGATGACAGCACGCCAACCGTAGAGGGCCGTGGCGTACCTGGCGATATCGTCACCGTGTATGTTGACGACATTCCACAGGGCACCCGTGTAGTGCGTGAAGACGGTACCTGGAGCTTCACGCTGCCACCGCAGGAAGATGGCGTTAAGCAGATCTCGGTCAGCTTCACGGATGAAGTGGGTAACGAAGGTGACCGTTCAGCGGATTGGGAAATTACCATTGATACCGTGCCACCGGCCGGTGCCATTACCGCGGCAACTAACAACAGCGATCCAGCTGTACCGGTCGATGTGGCAGAAGGCGGTTACACCTTCGACCAGACGCCAGTGTTCAGCGGTATCGGTGAAGAGGGCGCCACGGTACGTCTCTATGACCAAACCGGTCGTCTGCTGGGCACCACCATTGTTACCGGCGGCGTATGGCAGATTGAATCTGCTCTGTTGACAGAAGGTCCGCATGTAGTGAAAGCGGTGTTCGACGATGGCGTGTATCAAGTGGAGAGCGCGGAGTGGGCGATTAACATCGACATCACGCTGCCGACCGGCACCATCGACCAGATTTACGATGACAATGGCCGTGATACCGGACCGTTAGCCAGCGGCGACCGTACCGATGACCGTACGCCAACCCTGAGCGGCACCGCTGAGCCATTTGCGTGGGTTTACATCTACGATGGCGCAGGCACCACCGTGCTGGGCTCAGGCCAGGCGAATGCGGCCGGAGTTTGGGAATTTGATGTCGCGGTACCGCGTGATGGCACCTACAACTTTACCGCGCAGTTTGTTGACCGCGCCGGTAATGAAAGCACCACCCGTGCGGATTCGTGGCCGATTACCATCGACACCACGCCACCAACGGTAGGACGTATCACCAATGCCTATGATGACTTTGGTGCCAGCACCGGCAACGTCGCCAACGGCGGCAGCACCGATGATGTGCGCCCAACCTATCGCGGCACCGGGGAAGAAGGCTCGATTGTGCGTCTGTGGGAAGGTGCCACTGAGATTGGCTCTGCTGTTGTTACCGGCGGAACCTGGGAAATTACGCCAAACCGTGACTTCGTTGGTACCGGTCTGCACACGGTGACCGCGACCTTTGAGGATGATCTGGGTAACCGTGGCGGGCATTCACCGGGTTATGCGGTGAATATTGGGCCGGACTTTACACTCCCAAGACTTGCAACCTTTATGCAGCTTTGGGAGGGAAGCAACAGGCAAAATGGGATTTATGACTTACCGACAGGTCAGACCAATTTGAATATTGATCTGGGGAGATATCATACCCAAACTGATACTCCTGATTATGTTCGAGTTGGGTTCTGGGGTGGCCTGTATCCAGTTCCTGGACTGACAATGTATATTGTTGTCAATGGAACTCGTCATACATTGACCCATGCCGCTGCTACAGATTATGGCGTATGGCACACAAGTTCGTTTAACTTTTTAACTTACCAAAATGGCTCATTCTCCATGTACATTGAAGCAAGCATTGGAGGAAATACCCAAAGATCACCTACATATACAGCTACTGTAAGTAATAGAACAAGGAGCACATTCTCCATCGTTGAGCCAGATGATGACGCAGTACTAGCATCTGCGATGGTAGAAAAAGATGAGGCGCAAGCCCAGCATGAAGAATTGCCAAAAGAAGCTGTATCTACATCAGAAGCAATAGCTGATGAAGATGCAGACAATGATGAAGCGGAAACTGTATCGAGTGAAGAGGTGGTTGCGGAAGTCAACGATCCGGAAAGCGTTACTGAAGCTGAAGCCGCACTGCTTGCCAGCGCAGCCGAAGTCGAAGGCACCGAAGGTGAAATCGACACCTGGGAGATCACCGGCAGCGACCTGGTGATTGACCTGGCGAAGTACGCGGCGGCGCTGGAGTCGGTGGAAGTGATTGATATCACCGGCGACGGCGACAACACCCTGAATATCAGCCTTGGCGATATTCTGGTGCACGGCGAGAAAGACCTGTTCGTTGCCGATGGCAAAGTACAGATGATGGTGAAAGGTAACGAAGGCGATGTGGTCAACCTGTCTGACCTGTTACCGGACGGTAGCGATACCGGTGACTGGAACGCAGGCGAGAACGTGTGGGTAGACGGCGTGGAGTACACGGTTTACGCCCACACCGGCCAGGCGGCGGAAGTCCTGATTCAAATGGGCGTTCAGACCAACCTGGAAAACCACTAATCCCTTAATTACTACAAATGGGGTGCCCTGCGGGGCACCTCTGGAGAACTGTCATGACTGTATTTAAATCTTCTCTGCTGGCGCTGTGCCTGGCCAGCAGCGGACTCTTCGCGCTACAGGCGAGCGCGGCCAGCGACGAGCAAAAATTTGGTAACCCGTATCAAACCGCGGCTGAAGTGTTTAACACCCAGGCGCAGGTGGTTTACTACCGCACCGCGCAGCAGGATCAGCACGGCGCGGCCCACGTCTACGTTGACGGCGAGTTTCAAACCTCGCTGCTGGCGGGCGGTTACAGCACCTTCTGCGTCGCGCCGGGCAGCCACACCCTCGGCGCTTACGTAAAAGATGCGCCGCTGTACAAAGGCAAAGCACAGCCGGGTTATCGCATGGACTTCGAAGGCGGTAAAACCTACTTCGTGCAGGTCGATGATGCGCTTAACGGTCGTCCGCTGGTGCAAACCCGCAGCGAAGCCGAGCGTAAGCTGCTCAATCTGCGTCAGCAGCAGCACGTGCTGTCACGCGCTTCTGCGGTGGAAGCGTGCCAGTACCAGCCGATGACCCACAAGGATTACACCCTGGCCGGCGACATCCTGTTCCGCTTCGGTAAATCCGGACTGTCGGACATCACCGGTGCCGGTCGTAGCGCGGTGGGTGCGCTGATCAAACAGCTGCATCAGGACGACGTCAAGCTCGACCGCATTGAAGTTATCGGTCATACCGATGACATCGGCAGCCGCGCGGGCAACATGGCGCTGGGCCTCAAGCGTGCCACCACCATCCGCGAAATGCTGATGGACGGCGGCCTGCCGGGCAACGCGCTGATTGCACGCAGCGCCGGCAGCAACGAGCCGGTAGTGAACGACTGTAGCGGCAACCGCCAGGCGCAGATCGAGTGTAAAGCACCGAACCGCCGCGTGGTGGTCCGTGTTGCTGTAGACCAGTAAGCAGTAACATCAACGCAAGGCGGCCTGAGGGCCGCCTTTTTTTTGCCTGTTATTCACAATGTAAAGCAAAAAACTAAACCGAGATGCGTCTTGTAGCCGCAGCACAAGAATATTCTTATCATCACGCCATATTCAGGATATAAATTTTCCCTGCCGGGAAACCCTATTTTCTTCTTAAATCTATTTAACGGTAATGTAATGAAAAAATTGATTCCTGCGGTAACCGCACTATTTATTCTCTCGGGTTGCGCTGCCACCAATAAACCCGCTTCTAAAACGCCTGCTACCGATAAATCGGCCACGCCGAGCGTGGTGACGCCAGCGCCAGCAGCGCAGCCGGCACGCGTCAGCACGGCGGAAGGGCAGACCCAGGATTACGCCTCACGCATGATGCAGTGCCGTAAAGAGCTGGATGCGCTGCAAATGTACAGCGCCACTAAGCATCAGCAGTTCAGCGCCGAGTTTAATCGCACCGCAGGGCAGCTGAAGAAATACCTCGAAGTGAAAAACAATATTGGCATGGACGTTAACGATCTGGCCATGCCGAAATATCAATTTGCCATTCGCGACGTTTGCTTCCGCATTAAAACGCAGCTGGCGACCAGCATCGTCACCGCGAAGTAAGGGTTTAACTTTGTCATTCTCTCTGCGTAATGATGCGCAGATTTTATTTAGCGGTCGGGATAGTCACACGATAATTAATCGGCAAGCCATCTTTTAGTTTATTAAGCGCCGACCTTTGGATAGCAATCAATAACCGAACAGAGCAGCTTCAACCTCACCGGGAGCCTGATGTTTCATCGCTGCCTATCGCTTGAGGCATTAGGTCTGGAGCTTTTACTCTGCGGTTATTTTCATTGCTGAGCACAGCGGCGTTTACGCCGCTTTTTTTTTCACAGCGCCCCAGGAAATTTCAACCATGTCTGCGGTAAAGCGTCACATCTTCTGCTTCATGCTGCTGGCACCTTGCCTGCCAGCCGCCTCGGCCTCAACCATTGAGTCCAGTAAGTTTGGCGAGCCCTATTCCAAACATCAGCCGGTTACCCAGCAGTTAAGCCAGGTGATCTTTTATCGCCCGTTAGCCGAGATCACCGCGAACGGCGGGGCCACGGTGTATATCGATGGCAAAATGCACACCAGCCTGTTGCCCGGCGGGTATACCTCCTTTTGCGTGCCGCCGGGTATTCATAGCCTTGGCGTGCGCTTAAGTCGATTTTTACCCGCAGCCGGTGAGGAGCGCGCGCTGTTCCTGACCACCATGAAGCCTGGTCGCACCTACTTCCTGCGCGTCGATGAGCAAGCCCTGCTGGACCAACCGCCTGAACCGGTGCGCGTGTTACCAGGTGAAAAAGAGGTGCAGCATACGCGCCGCCAGGCTCATCTACTCTCGCGCGCCACCTCTGTCATTCCTTGCGCCTTCGATTACGCCCGCGCCCAACCGATGATTGACTATCTGCTGCCTAACACCTCGCTGTTTACCGACAACACCACACTTTCTCAGCAGGGACGCGAAGCCATTTCCGATTTAGCGGTACAAATTCGTCGCAATCACAACTGGATCAATCAGCTGCGCGTGGTGTTTGGTGCTGAAGTCGCCAGCGGCCGACCGCAGCGTGAGGCGCAGATTCGCCAGGCGCTGATTGATGCCGCGATTGCGCCCAACACCATCGTGTTTGATCAGGCGATGCACCCGCAGCAAAACATGCTGATTCTGCAAGTCAACTAAGCAGCGACGGGTAATTGAGCCCAGTCCCGCTTCCAAGACCTGGCTTATGGTGACATTCGCGTTAAAACACCAGAATTGTCTGAAAGATTGGGTCAGCAGGGGCTGGCCCGACATGGAAAACCAACCCAATAGATTGATTACGCAATTTTGCGCAATAAGGACAACCAGCATGAACATTCATTCATCTACTCAGGCCGGGACAGCACCTGCAGCATGGCTGTCCGGTCGTTTTCTGCCACACATTTTTGCCGGGGATCGCCCGGAGAAATTCAAATCAACCGAGTGGTCGACACTCGACGTCCGTAACCACGCCTGGTCTGAAGGCGGTCAACTGATGCAGTCGCTTAATCAGGCTAACGGCATCACCAGTCTGCACGGTTTAGTGGTGCACGGCGCTGCCTACGCGTCACTGCTGGCGCTGGGTAGCATGGCTGCAGTAGGACGTGAAAGTAGCTATGAATTGGTGATGGCGAACGTGGCTTATGCCACACCGGGCGGGGAGTTCATCGGCCAGTGGCCAACGCCGGTCACGCCGGTAGAGCCGCAGCAGCCCGCGAGCGAAACCCGTAAAGGTGACGAGCAGCACAGTGAGATTTTCATGCCAGTGGTTGAAGATGTGGCGCTGAGCGAACCGCAAAGCCAGCAAACGGTGCAGGAAGAGGTGCTGGTCAGCCATCAGGTTGACAACGAAATGCCCAAAACGGTATTCGAGCAGCTGATTCTGACCGCAGAAGAGTTACCGGCGCTGGAGGAAGCGGAGAAAGCCGTCACGGCGAATCCTATCGTGCACTTTAGCGTTGAGGCGGTTAACGCACAGCAAGGTGCGTTGCCGGAATCGGGTATTTCTCATGACGATCGCCCGAGCTTTAAGGGGCAAGCCGCACCCGGTAGCCTGATTGAATTGGTGAACCAGCATGGCGAGATTCTCGGCAGCAGTGTGGTAGACCAAAGCGGTCACTGGTACATCGAACTGCATCAACCCCTGGACAATGGCAGCTACGACTTCAGCTTCTACACCACCGGTAGCGATGGTGTGCGTGAGATGGCAGGGCAAAACCTGCATCTGATTATTGCCGTTGCACCGGTCATGGTCGAACCCGTCATTGTCGAGAGCGGACTACCGGTTATCGACGCACCTTCCTTCAGCGTGCTGCCGATGATCGAAAATGAACCGGCACTCAATCTTGACCTGATTGTGGCAGTTGAGCCGGTGCAAGTGGCCAGCGATTTCGCGTTTGGCCTTAGCGATCTGCTGCTGGATAGCGCCACGGAGCTGCTGTTTGTTGAATCCGCGGATCAAACCCAGGCGACATTCGATGAATCTGCGCTGCAGATGCTGATCCATCCACAAGGCGGCATAACGCTGTGGCAAGAGCAGGAGGATCTGGCTCTGATGGGGATTGAATACACACCAACGGCGGCCGCCCTCAGCACCGACGCGATATTGGCCGACCTGATGGCTCAAAATAACTTCTAACCGGGAGCGCGGGTGACAGGTTGTCACCCGCTTTATCTAATGAAAAAACAGATCATTTTTGCGCTGCTGGCGTGTTTTGCATCGGCTTATGTGCAGGCCATTTCGCCGACGCCGCCATCCCCGACGACGTCTGCAGACCGCCTTGCTGACGGTAAGCCGGGCGCCAACCAGGTGAGAGTGGTCTATTACCGCAAGGACGACCGCGTCGGCGATGGGGTCGCCAATCTGTATGTCGACGGTGAGTTTCATGCCGCGCTGCTGCCCAATAGTTATAACGTTTTTTGCCTGACGCCAGGACGGCATTTTATTGGTTCGTGGTTCAAAGAGGCGCCGCACTATTTAGGTAAAGAGGCGCCGACGCAGGAGTACCAGTTCAAAGCGGGCGAAACCATTTTTCTGCGCGTTGATGCCTCATATAATGGTCGTTCGCTTATCAAACAAAAACAGCAGGTTGAATTGGAATCTGTTGGCTTACACGAAAGTATTCATATGCTTTCCCGAGCTTCAGCCGTTGTCCCCTGCAAAAGTGGTGTTTTTGATGCTTCCTGATGTTGTACCCTTGCAGTGTGAGCGCGTAGCTACCTGCTTTTAATTAACACAAGTTATTGTTAATACATCCTTATTCTGATGAAGCTCCTTTCATTGGAATAAGGATTTTTTTTGCCGTCATTATGCACTTCTTCCCTTCATCCAAGACCCGGCTTGTATGCCCCATAAGCGTCGTCTGTCAGAATTTTCTCAAATCGCAGGAATTTTCCTGCACAGAGAATTGCCACCTTCGATACAACGACTGAGATGCTGAAATGGACGCGAACTCGCTGACTGAGCAACAAGAATCTGAACTGCAGGCCAATGCGCGGATACAAACCCGCATTGACGATACGCTTTTACAAAGCCTTTCATGGATTTGCCACCACTATGGTATGGGAAAAAGCGATGACGCGCTGATGGCTGGCCTGCCAAAAGGCACCTTGCTGACGCCGTCATTGGCACTCAAAGCACTGGAAAATGCCAACATGGCCGGCGGTTTGGTTGAGCGCCAGGCTTGGGAATTACCTGAGCAGGTTATGCCGATTATTCTGGTGCGCAAAGGAGCGGGCGGCAGTCTGTTGTTAAGTCGTGAGCGTCGTAAAAACGACGAAGACAAGATGACGCTTTACTATCAGCTCATCATGCCGGAAGTCAGCCCTTCGCCGGTTGAAATTACTCATGAAGAGCTAACCGAATGGTATTCCGGTTATGCCATTCTGGTGAAACCGGTCGCCAAAGTTGATCCGCAGGTTGCCGATGATCTGCCGCAGAACCAGAAGCACTGGCTGTTCAGCACCTTATGGATTTATCGCCGTTATTATCGCAGCGCCGCGTTAGCCGCCGTGCTAGTCAACGTGCTGGCTTTGGCAAGCATCTTCTTCACCATGAACGTTTATGACCGCGTCATTCCTAACCAGGCGTTTGTCACGCTGTGGTCGCTGGCGATTGGTGTGGTTGTGGCCATGGTATTTGAAGCGATTACCCGCTACGTGCGTGCGCATCTGCTCGACGTTGCCGGTAAAAAGGCTGACCTGATACTCGGCAGCGTGTTATTCCGCCAGGCACTGGCGGTGCGGATGGAAAACAAGCCGTCATCTTCAGGACTGTTTGCTAACCAGCTGCGTGAATTCGAATCGGTGCGTGATTTCGTCTCCTCTGCCACGCTGGCCGCCATCTCTGACCTGCCGTTTGTGCTGCTGTTTGTCGCTGTCATCTTCATGATTGGCGGACCGCTGGGCTGGGTACCCTTGATGATGATTCCGACCATCATTTTGGTCAGCGTGATTATCCAGTGGCCGCTGAAAAAGATCATGCGTAGCAACCTGCAGGAAGCCTCGTTGAAGCAGGGCGTGTTGATTGAATCCATTGAGGGCATGGAAACCCTGAAAGCTGTCGCAGGCGAAGCGCACATGCAGCGTCGCTGGCAGAACTTCAGCGCCATGCAGGCCGAGAGCGGCATGAAATCCAAGCGTATCTCAACCGGCGCTATGGGCGCGGTGACCTTCCTGCAGCAATTCCAAACCGTGCTGTTAATCGTGATTGGTGTCTATCTGATCTCCGACGGCACGCTGACCATGGGTGCGCTGATTGCGACCGTGATGCTCTCTGGTCGCGCCACCGCGCCGCTAGGTCAGGTGATGGGACTGGCGGTGCGCTATCAGCAGGCAAAAGCGGCGCTGGATTCACTCAACAAGCTGATGGAAATGCCGACCGATCGCGATCCTGAGCAGGTCTATCTGCCACAGCCAGAGTTGAATGGCGACGTTGAACTGAAAAACATCGCTTTCTCTTATCCCGCACCGCCGATGCGCCCGAACCCGGAAATTCTCAGCGGAATCTCGGTCACCATCAAAGCAGGCGAACGTGTGGCCATCCTCGGACGTATCGGCAGCGGTAAATCGACGCTGCTGCGCATTATGGCGCGCCTGTATCAACCGGTTAAAGGGCAGGTTTTTGCTGGCGGACTGGATGTCAACCAGATCGACCCTGCCGACTGGCGCCGTGCGGTGGGCTATGTCGGCCAGGATGCGCGCCTGTTCTACGGCACGCTGCGTGAAAACGTGATGATCGGCCAGCCGGATGCCACTTCCAATGAGTTGCTGCGCGTTTTGCGCCTCACCGGTCTCGATCAAATCGCCGCGCGCCATCCTGCAGGCATCAACCTGCCGGTGGGTGAACACGGTAACGCCTTGTCAGGCGGGCAGCGTCAACTGGTTTCCCTGGCACGCACGCTGCTGCTGCGTCCTAAGGTGCTGCTGCTGGACGAACCGACCAGCGCGATGGACAACCAGACCGAGGCTATTTTCCTTGAGCATCTGAAGAAGGCGACTGCCGACCAAACGCTGGTGGTGGTGACGCATCGTCCATCGCTGCTGGCGCTGGTCGACCGCATCATCATCGTCGAAAACGGCAAGGTTGCCGCAGACGGTCCAAAAGCCAACATTCTGGCAACCCTGCGCGGTGAGGCGGCTCAGGCACCGGTATCAGTGCAGAAAAAGCCGATTGCCACACCACAAACTTCCGCTAATGAGTCGGTTAATCCCGAGGCATCAGCGCAGGAGAAAACTGTATGAAATGGCCACGTTTAGGCTTTGGTAAGCAAAAGAAATTTGTTTCTGCTGCCGATGCCCACTTTATGAACGACATCCAGGAATCGTTGATGTCACAAAGCACGCCTGGCTCGCGCCTGGTGCTGTGGATGATCCTGATTATTTTTAGCTCGGCACTTATCTGGGCTAGCCTGGCACGCGTGGAAGAGATTACGCGCGGCGACGCCACCATTATTTCGAAAAGCCGTGAGCAGGTGATCCAGAGCCTCGAAGGCGGGATTTTGGCCGAGATGAACGTGCGTGAAGGGGATGTGGTTGAGCAGGGGCAAATTCTGCTGAAAATCGACCCAACACGTGCACAGTCCAGCTATCGCGAAGTGCTGAATAAAGTGATTGGCCTTAAGGCGACCATCACCCGTTTACGTGCTGAAGCCTATCAAATGCCACTGAAGTTCGACGAGCAGGTGATGTCTGATCCTGCTGTCGTCCAGCAGGAAACACGTGCCTATAACTCGCGCAAAAAAGCACTGGATGAAAGCGTCGAGTCTTTACAACGCAGCTATGCCTTATCAATGCGCGAAGTCTCGCTGGCTGAGCCGCTGGCTAAGCGCGGATTGCTGTCGGAAGTTGAACTGTTGCGCATGCGTCGTTCCGCTAACGATCTGCTGTCGCAGGTTGTTGAACGTAAGAACCGTTTCCAGGCGGATGCCAACTCCGAGTTGATCAAGCTGGAGCTGGAGCTGTCACAAACCTCTGAAAACCTGATTGGCCGATCTGACGTGCTGGAGCGCACCAGCATCAGCGCTCCGGTACGTGGCACGGTGAAGAATGTGCGTGTTAACACCATCGGCGGCGTTATCCAGCCGGGCGAGCACATCATGGAGATCGTCCCATTGGAAGATCAGCTGCTGGTGGAAGGCAAAATCCGACCTTCTGATGTCGCCTTCTTGCGTCCCGGTTTGCCAGCGATGGTGAAGATCACCGCCTATGACTACGCCATTTATGGCGGTTTGACCGGCAAGGTCGAGTTCATCAGCCCTGACACCCTCAAGGACGATCAGAAAGCCGCGGCTGGGCGCCCGGACGATACCTACTATCGCGTGATGATTCTCACCGATCACAGCTCGCTGACCGCAGGCGGTAAAGAGCTGCCCATTATTCCCGGCATGATCGCCACCGTTGAGATTCGTACCGGCGAAAAAACCATTCTTGATTACTTGCTGAAACCGGTAATGAAAGCCCGTGAAGCGTTTCGTGAGCGTTAATACTAATGAACAATACTTCTTTGCAGTTTAGAACCCAGGTTGGCTTGTTAGCAGTACTGATTGCATCACAGTTTTGGATGTCCACCGCCGATGCAAGTATTGAAGACGATGAGTTATTGCAGTTTATCTCTGCGGCGCAGCAGCCCAAAAAGACAGCGCCAGTGACGTCCCCGCGTCCGGCGAGCGTCTTCCGCGATAGCAACAGCAGCGGTGCCGCCACCGCAGTAACCGAGTCAAATAGCCGTGCCCGCGCACCGGTGAGTGTTTCGCTACCCACGCCGGTGGTGCGCACGCCGGTGGCGACACCCGCGACAACGCTGGCGGCTTCAACGCAGGCGTTACCTAAAAAAACAACCGTGACGGCTCCCGCTGCGGGTGTGCGTCAACCGGTATTGATTTGGGAGTCAGAGCCAGCCGTCAGCGTTCCACGCGCTCAAGCCTTGCCAAAAGCGGAAGCAAAGCCGGGCAATGCGCCCGTTCGTCCACTGTTTTCTGGCCAGGCTTCGACAACCATCGCGGCTGCGCCAGTAACGCATGCTGTGGCAAAACCGGTTGTCGACGTGAAAGAAAATGTGGGGCCAGCGGTAAGTTCTGCGGCGCAACAACGCGCAGCGGCGGAACTTAACCAACAGCAAAACGTTAACTTTAATCCGTTCACTGCAGTACCCGAGGAGCCTGTTGCAGCCTCAAATCAGGAGGCTAAGCAGCTAAACCGTTTGAACGCGTTACCTTCAGCTGCAGCGCTTAACAGCCATCACAAAGGGGCTGGCCCGGATGAAAATGCGCTCCGCGCCATATTTTATCGCGCCACGCAAATTGCATTGCAGACCAGCCCGCAGTTGCGTAGTGCACAGTTTAGCGTGCAAGCAGCAGAGGCGAATGTCGATGAAGCTAAAGGGCAACGCTGGCCTCAGGTTGATTTGAGCACCAGTTCACGTTCTGTTCAGTTTGGCGGTGGCGAAAAGAGTAAGCAGAGCAATGTACCGGCAGTCAGCATGAATGTGGCCACCACGCTCTACGATTTCGGTCAAACCGGCCATACTATTGATAGTCGTAAAAAGACCGCCAACGCAGCCAGTAGCGCGGTGAATGCTTCTGCTGAAGATCTCGCCTGGCAGGTGAGTGGCGCATTAGTCGAACTGAGTAAGCAGCGGTTAATCATCGAATTGAGCCAACAATACGTTGCGCGCATGAAAGAGCTGGTGAAAATGCTGAGCGGTATTGTTGGTTCGGACCCAGGCCGCCGCAGTGAATTAACCCAGGCAAGGGGGCGCGAACTTCAGGCGCAGTCTTCGCTGGACAACGCGCTGGCCAAAGCGCGTGAAACGGAAATTACGCTGTATAAATTGATTGGTAATACCGAGGTGCCTTTACCGCGCACCGCGCAGTGGAATCTTGCGCTGTCCTCAATGGAACGTTTGCTGTCGAACGTTGATCAGCATCCGGTGCTCCGCCAGGCGCAGGCGCAGACTGAAGCCGCCATTGCTGAGGCTAAGGCGGTGCGTTCCAGCAATATGCCAAAAGTGAATTGGGTGGTGAGTAAAAATACCGCTGAGGATCAGTTTGGGCGTCAGCAGGCGTGGCAAACCGGCGTGAATGTCAGCTGGGGTCTGTTCCGTGGCGGTTCAGGTACCGCTGCAGAGCAGGCTGCACTGCAACGTGCTGAAGCTCAGCGCGAACAAATTGCAGAACAAAAGCGCGATCTTGACTATCGTATACGTAACGCCGACCAGGACGCGCGCTCCATGCTGCAGCGTGCTGATCTTTACCGTAATTTGACGGTCGAGTCCGATCGTATTCGCTTGGCATTCTTTGACCAGTGGTACCACTTGGGGAAAAGGACTTTGCTTGACGTGTTATCTGCAGAATCTGATTACTACAACAACCGCGTGGCCGAAGTGACCAATCGCTTCGACAGTTACAGTGCCACCTTCCGCGGCTACGCCAGCGCAGGCCAGCTCATTCCATGGCTGAGTGGCAACTTACGCTGATTTCACTGGATATCAGTCAAACAAAGAGATTATTTACTGAGGTCATTAAAGATGAGTTGGTTATCTGATAACAAAAAAATATCTATTGTTCTACTGGATGATCACCCCATTATCCGCAGTTCGCTGCAGATGGTGATTACGGATGAAAAAGACTTTGTGCTCAGCGGCTGTTTTGGCCTGAGCAACGAGTTAATGCGTTACTTACGTACCGATCGGCCTGATGTGTTGATCCTCGATTATATTTTAGGCGATGAAGAGTTAGATGGATTATCGCTGATTCGTCAGATTTTAAATCACTATCCGGCGATGAAAATCTTGCTCTCTTCTTCAGTTGAGAGCCTGGCGGTGATCCGCACGGCTTATAACATCGGTATTCGTGGCTACGTGAGTAAACGCGCGACGATGGAAGAGTATTTCCATGCTATTCGTCAGGTCGCGAGTGGTCAGATTTACCGCCCGGAAAATATTAAACATGAGCTGCTGGCCATGCCGGTAAAAGCGCCGTCTGCCCCAATGAATAAGGGTGAAGAGGGCGTTGAAGGTGAAGCAGCGGAAAGTCGTGAAGATGTTTTCCGCAATGTGCAATTGCTTACTCCGCGTGAATCTGAAATTTTGCGTTGCTTCCTCGATGGCATGACGATTTTGCAAATCTCCGCCAAAATAAAGCGCAGTCGCAAGACCATCAGCGGCCATAAACAATCCGGCATGCGTAAGCTGGGTATCAAAAGCGATATTGAGCTATTCAAATATCGCGATGATTTATTCAACTGATCATTATGAATAACGTAATCATTGTCGAAACGCTCGAGCAAAGACGAAGAGTCATTCAGTCTGTATTACTCACGCAAAATATGCGGGTATTAGGGAGTGCAACTAATGGTTATGAAGCCCTGCAACTGGTAGAAACCGTTGCGGCGGATACAGTAATAATGAGCACGGAATTACCCGCTATTTCGGCTATTGAGGTGCTGGAACTGCTCAATAAACGTCAATATGCGGGGAAAACTATCCTGATTGCCGCGCAGCCCGAGCAACAATCAACGGAGGCTTTTCGTCGCTGTGGCGCGGCAGCACTGATTGGCGAAGATAATCTTCCCCAGGATCTGCCGCGCGCCATTGATGCCGTTCAGGACGGCTACGCTTTTTTTCCATTGCAAACCTGCAGTGATGTGGTGGAATTAAGTGCCAGCAATTCACCGCACTCGCTGGAAGAGAAACTCTCGGCGCAAGAGCATAAAGTATTGCAATTCCTGCTGCGTGGATTAAGTAACAGTGAAATCGCGCAAATGATGGGGCTGAGCTGTAAAACGGTCAGCACCTATAAAGCGCGTGTGTTACAAAAGACCCAGGCAAGAAATTTGGTTGAGTTGGTCGGGAAGTTATCTCCCGCGACAAAGCTGTATTGACACGCTATTAAGAAGAGAAGCGGCTGAGGGTTATCGAGTTGACCTGCTACAAATGAGGGTTTTAACGTGAAAGGAGCATTATGAGATTTTGGCGTCGGGTCAGATTACAGTTATGTCTCAGCGTATTTATCCTAAGTTGTGGATTAACTCAGGTTATGGCTGCAACCGAACAAATGACCCTGCTCAGTCGTGTCAACGATGCAGTCGATGCCACTATTCCGCTAACGTTATCTCCTGAAGGTGAACAGTGGGTTAAGCACCATCCGGTATTAAAAGTTGGCGTTTTTTCACGTGACTGGCCGCCGTTCACCTTTCGCAGCAGTCGTAACGAATTGCAGGGAATTTCTGCTGAATATCTTAATCAAATTACCGCTATGTTGGGCGTTTCGGTTGAGGTTACCCGCTTTGAGAGTGAGCAGGCACTGTGGCAAGCGTTAAAAGATAACAAAATTGATCTCATTCCTACCGTAACGTCGTGGGGAGCGCCGCAGGGAAGTCAACTGACTCAGCCTTATACCGGCGTACAATCAATTATTGCCGTACCCTCCAGGCAAAATCAGCAGCCAGGGTATTATCTTACCGATCGTACCGTGGCAATGGCGCGCGGTTTTATGCCTGAAGCAACATTTAAGCGTTATTATCCGCTGGCGAAACTGCAAATCTATGATAATTACCAGGATGCAATCAGTGCGGTGACTTTTGGTCGCGCAGAGGTCTATTTCGGCGATGCCTATCCAGTCAGTCGTAATTTTCTAAATAATTTGCGCATTGCTCAATACGCCAGCACACCTGAAACGAAAATCAGCTTTGCGGTAAATACCAACAACGCAACCTTGCTGACTATTTTTAATCAGGCGCTAAATGCACTGCCAGCCGAATTCTCTCGCAAGATTTTACAATTCTGGTTGCCTGGGCGATCGGGACTATTGCAGGAAGGTCAGCCCATTCCACTCAATAGCGAAGAGCTACTGTGGATTAAAAAACACCCGCAATTAGATGTATTAACGCTGAAAAATTATGCACCCGTCTCGTTTATTGATAATAACGGTAATGTAAGAGGCGTGGGGCCGGATGTGCTGTCAATGGTGGCGCTCACCACCGGCTTGAATTTCCGTTTTATTCGTGGCGATAATGTCGAATCGATGATTGAACAGGTCACTGAAAATAAAGCAGACATGCTGGTGGCTTTAACGCCGAGCGCCAGTCGGCTGGAAAAACTGCGGTTTACCCGCGGATATTTACGTAATGCCTTTGTATTAGTGGTGCCTAAAAAAGATCGACAGACTCTGTCAGTAGCGGATTTACAAGGTAAGCGATTGGGCATTATTGCCGGCACCGCAGTAGAACCGATGATCGCGCAGCAATATCCCACCATCAAAATAGTTCATGCCACTGATGCTAATCACGTGATGAAGCTGCTGGATAAGGGCAAGGTGGATGCGGTAGTCAATACGATGGTTAACACCGAATATCAATTAGTCAGCATCTACAACGACGCATTTAAAATCGTTAATACGGTCGGCGATAATCCTGCGTTTATTGCTTTTGCGGTCTCTGCAAATGAACCGATGCTACAAAATATTATTGATAAAGTTTTACTCTCTTATCCCCCGGATGAATTAGATCTTATTGGTAACCGCTGGCGACCTCATAATATGGTGGTGGAGGACAGCTTCTGGTATCGCTATAGCACCGTCATTATCGGCTCATTAAGTGCTGCGTTAGCGTTAGTACTCATCTCCGCCATTTGGGCCTTTTATCTGCGTCGCCAGACGATACTGAAAGAGCAAGCGCAACAGGCTTTGGATGATCAAAACCAAAAAATGCGTCATCTGCTGGATGGCATGCCGTTCCCGATGTTTACCCGCGATGTTCAGGGACGCCTGATCGACTGTAACCGTCATTATCTTGATATCGTGGGTCTGGAAAGATCGCAGGCGCTGGGCAAAACCATTCTGGAAGAAGCGCCTTTTTATCGGCAGGAACATGCATTGCGCATCCACCAGGTCTTTATGGATGTGATGAACCGTAATCAACCCTACTTTATTGACGAAACCTTTGATGTAAATCCCAACACCGGGAAAAAGAAGTTTATGGCCTTTTACTCCTGGTTTTTGCCTTATCAGGATGCCTCCGGGCAAATGGCTGGCGTATTAGGCGGGTGGATGGATATCACCGAACGCATGCAGATGACGGAAGCGCTGCGCATTGCTAAAGAGCAGGCCGAAGAGGCCAGCCGGGCAAAATCTACCTTCTTATCCACCATGAGCCATGAAATTCGTACCCCGATGAATGCGATTATTGGCATGCTCGATATTGCTATTCGTAAAGGCAAAACTGGCGAGCTGGATATGCAGGCACTGGAAGTGGCGTCAGATTCCGCAGAGGGATTAGTCGAGTTGATCGGCGATATTCTCGACATCTCGCGCATCGAAAATGGGCGCGTGGAGTTAATGCCTAAACCCGGCAATATTGTGGATATCGCGCAGAGCGTGGTGAATACCTTTAAAGGTTTGGCCTTACAAAAACAGATATCTTTGTCCCTGCAAGTTCCGTCTCATGCGGTTGAGAATGTGGAGATCGATGCGCTGCGTATTAAGCAGGTGATGGCCAATCTGTTGAGTAATGCGATTAAATTTACCGACAGCGGTGGCGTGCTACTGGAAGTTGAGCAGCAGTTAAACCAGATGACGCAACAGGCCGAAATTACGCTGCGCGTCAGTGACAGTGGTATTGGTATCCCTCTGGAGCAGCAATCCCAGCTGTTTCAGCCTTTTGAACAGGCGGATAACCGTCGAACCGGCACCGGGTTGGGACTCTATATTAGCCAGTCATTCTGCCGCATGATGAATGGCGACATTACGCTTGAGAGCCAGCCGTCGCAGGGCACGCGCGTAACCGCAACGATTTTACTGCCGGTGGCCAGTCAGTTACCCGCCGCTGAGGTTGCTATGCCGATCAGCAAAAACCTCAGTGAAATGCGCATTCTGATGGTGGATGACAACGTTGCCAACCGCCTGCTGATGAATAAACAGTTAAGCCATTTAGGGCATCAGGTGACAGAAGCGGCAGACGGGCTGGCGGCGCTGGCGTTGATTAATCACCAACGCTGGGATCTGGTCATTACCGACTGCAATATGCCGGGCATGGATGGTTATCAACTGACCCGCGCCATTCGTGATTTGGAGCAAGCTCAGCAACTGCCCGCGCTACCGATTATCGGTTTTACGGCTGACGCCATGAATGAAGCACGCGATCGCTGTTTACAGGCCGGGATGAATGGCTGCTTATTCAAACCCTGTACGCTGGACGACGTGCGGCGCGCGCTACTTGAGGTGTTCGCTCAACCCTCCGATGCCGTGCCGACCTTCCATCTGGCTGAAATAACCGGCAACGATAGTCAACTTAACGCGCAGATCATCGGGCAACTCAAACGCAGTAATGCCGATTATCAGGAAGAGCTGAACCAACTGCTGGCAAAAAGAGATGGCAAATCGTTACTTGAGCTCAATGCGCAAATTCGTGCCTCGGCACAGCGTATTCACGCAGATTTTATCCTGCGTGCCTGTGACAGCGTTGAGCAAGCCAATGAAGAGGAGCGGATTCAGGCGGGATATCAATTGCAAAGCGCTTTACAGCAGTTAGCGGTCTTACTTGATCAAGCGTAAAGCGCTAACGGTATAAATGCCCTCCACAACAGCATTGTGAAGGGCAGCGCATTAAAAACTCTGCCAATCCGCGTCATTCACCAGCGCAACGCGCGAGGATTTCACCGGTGACGGCGTGCGCGCCACCGCTGCGGGCCGCTGAACCTCTGCAGCCTCTGCAACGTGGAATTTACCCACCAGCTGATTAAGATTCCCGGCTTGCTCCTGCAGTGACTGCGAAGCGGCAGAGGCTTCCTCCACCAGCGCGGCGTTCTGCTGCGTGACGTCATCCATCTGATTTACCGCTTGCTGCACCTGCACAATGCCCTGACTCTGCTCGACGGCGGCCGCGGCGATCTCTTCCACCAGCTGACTCACCTGATGGATGGCATCGTTCATCACGCTCATATTGCGGCCGACATCGCTCGCCTGCTCAGCACCCGCTTCGGTCAGACGGTGCGACTCTTCTATTAGCGTCTTAATCTCACGCGCGGCGGTGGTTGAACGTTGCGATAAACTGCGCACTTCGCCTGCCACCACCGCAAACCCTTTCCCATGCTCACCGGCACGCGCGGCTTCTACTGCGGCGTTCAGCGCCAGAATATTGGTCTGGAAGGCAATGCCTTCAATGATCGAGACGATTTCCGTTACCTTACGCGAGCTGCCGCGAATATTGTCCATGGTCGAAAGCATGGTGGTAAGCGATGCGCTGCTTTTTTCCGACAGTCCGCTGGCGTTAGCGGCAAGCTGGCTGGCTTGATGGGTGTTATCCGCCGTTTGACGCACGGTTTCACTTAGCTCGGTCATGCTCGCGGCGGTTTGCTCCAGCGAGGCGGCTTGCTGCTCGGTACGTGAAGAGAGATCTTCGTTGCCAGCGGAGATCTGCACGGAGGCGCTGCTGACCGATTGCGAAGCCTGGCGCACAGACGATAGGGCGCCTGACACACGCTCCATCAGGATATTGAACGAATGCGCCATATTCCCGACTTCATCTCGACGGCTTTCATCTGCTTTCAGGGTGAGATCGAGGTTTTCGCTGGCGGCCATCATCACCTTGCCGGCGGCGGACAAGCTACGACGGATACGCAACACGGTGAACAGCGACAGCAAGCCAAAAATCACCACGGTGGCAATGACGCCGGTGATGGTGGTCCAGAGTACCGAATGGAAGGTGCTACGGTTGGTGGCGCGCAGTTCATCGCCAATGGCAATATTCAGCGCCAGCTGCTTTTGGTAATCCGCAATCAATTGACGAATCGCGCCGCCGATGCCGTTTTGCTCTTCAATCAACGCCAGGCTAAGGTCATTTTGATGGGCGCGGGAAGCCGTCAGAAAGGCCGGCAGCGCGGCGCTCACCCGCTGAATATTGTCGTAAGCGAGTTCGGTTAAACGCTTATCTTCATCGCTGGAGATATCGTGTGCCATGTAGTAATCGGTAAGCGATTTCAACTCAGCCAGCTGCTTAGCGATCTCCTCTTCAACCGCCGGCATTTTGTTGTCATCGGTTTGGCTTTTATGTTTATACAGCGTCAGCGCCAGACGATTACTTCCGTCGATCAGCTTACCGAGATCTTTGATCGAGGGAATCGCATTGGCTTGCACATATTCAAAACGATCCTGAAAGCCGGAAAGCAAACTGATGGCGAGCACGGCTTGCAGAATGATGGCGGCGAACAGCATGGAAAAGCTCAGGAACAGGCGTTGGGAGATGTTCATCTTATTATCCTTAATCTAAAAGCCTCCCTGCGAACGGCGCGCAGAGAACAGGGCAGATTAATAACCATCGGCAGATGAGGGAATTTAGTTAATTTATTTTTATCAGCGGGCGCAAAAATCGTTGCGGAAAGCGGACATTAGCGAGAACAGCAACAGAGCGTTAAGCAGCTAATGGCATTGTAGAGATTCACACAGCTAAGCATCAGACAGTTTCAGAATCCACGTTCAAGCGTATCCGGTCACCATAAATGGCGACCCTACAAGCCCAACAGCGATGATGAGTTCATAAAATGCATGGGTATTGCAGCGCAGGTGTTGAGGCGACATCCTAACCCGCTGAACGACTGAGGGATTCCAGGGCGAGCCGCAGGGATGCGGCGAGAGGCGGCGCTGAGCAGGAGCGAATCGCCGCCGGTCCGTCAGGAAT
>NZ_AKIU01000084.1:0-109263 GCF_000282675.1 Pantoea sp. GM01
CCCCCCCCCCCGCCGTACCGGCTGCGCCGACTGCCCCAACAGGTTCCACTGCGACACCGGCTGCGCCGGCGGCTGCGACGGCACCTGCGGCAGCGGCGACGCCCGCGGTGAGCGTGGTGACACCAGACCAACCCTCACAGCCGAGGTGATCCCGTGAGCATGGACATCAGCGATTTTTACCAGACGTTTTTCGATGAAGCCGATGAGCTGTTAGCGGATATGGAGCAACACCTGTTGGGACTCGATCCCCAGGAGCCCGATTCCGAGCAGTTGAATGCCATCTTCCGCGCCGCCCACTCCATCAAGGGCGGAGCCGGTACGTTTGGCTTTACGGTTTTACAGGAAACCACCCACATCCTGGAAAACATTCTGGATGGTGCGCGCCGCGGCGAGATGCAGCTCAGCACCGATATCATCAACCTGTTTTTGGAAACCAAAGATATTATGCAAGAACAGCTCGATGCCTATAAAACGGCGCAGGAGCCCAACGCAGAAAGCTTTAAATACATCTGCGAAGCGCTGCGTCAGCTGGCACTGGAAGCGAAGGGCATCGCGCCTGAAGCGCCAAAAGTCGCCGAAGTGATTGACATCGCTGCACCGGTTGCCGCCGCAGGTCTGCGCCTGCAGCTGGTTGATCTGAAAGAGAAAGAGCCGGAGCTGATGCTGGAAGAGCTCGGCAATCTCGGCACGGTCAGCAACGTGGTAAAAGGCGCTAACTCGCTTGAAGTGACCATCGATGGCGTCGGCAAAGATGACATCGTCGCCGTGCTGTGCTTTGTGCTCGATGAAGCGCAGATCCACTTCCCGGCAGGCGCGGCGGCCGTGGCCGAAGCGCCGGTGGTGGACGTGGTCGCTGAAGCGGTGCAAACCGCCACCGTTACCGAGATTACGCCGGCAGCGAAACGTGAACCTAAGCGTGCAGCGGCACCGGCCAAGGGCAGTGAATCCAGCAGCATCCGCGTGGCAGTGGAGAAAGTGGACCAGCTGATTAACCTGGTGGGCGAGCTGGTGATCACCCAATCGATGCTGGCGCAGCGCTCCGGCGCGCTGGATCCGGTGGCGCACGGCGACCTGCTGAACAGCATGGGCCAGCTAGAGCGTAACGCCCGCGATCTGCAAGAGTCGGTGATGTCGATTCGTATGATGCCAATGGAGTATGTCTTCAGCCGCTTCCCGCGCCTGGTGCGCGATTTGGCCAGCAAGCTGGGCAAAGAGGTGGAACTGACGCTGCTTGGCAGCTCGACCGAACTGGATAAGAGCCTGATTGAACGCATCATCGATCCGTTAACGCACCTGGTGCGTAACAGCCTCGATCACGGTATCGAAACCCCGGAAAAACGTCTGGCTGCCAGCAAAACGGCAGTCGGTAACCTGACGCTGTCCGCGGAACATCAGGGCGGCAACATCTGCATCGAAGTGATCGATGACGGTGCCGGTCTGAACCGTGAACGTATCCTGGCTAAAGCGCTGTCGTCTGGCCTGCCGGTGAGCGACAGCATGAGCGATGAAGAAGTCGGCATGCTGATCTTCGCGCCGGGCTTCTCCACCGCCGAACAGGTCACTGACGTGTCGGGCCGTGGCGTGGGCATGGATGTGGTGAAACGTAACATTCAGGAGATGGGCGGCCACGTCGAAATCTCCTCGAAGCAGGGCAAAGGCACCACTATTCGCATCCTGCTGCCGCTGACGTTGGCGATCCTCGACGGCATGTCGGTGCGCGTGGCCAACGAAGTGTTCATTCTGCCGCTCAACGCGGTGATGGAATCACTGCAGCCAACCGCTGAAGAGTTAAAACCGCTGGCCGGTGGCGAGCGCGTGCTGGAAGTGCGAGGCGAGTATCTGCCGCTGGTTGAGTTGTGGAATGTGTTTGAGGTGCAAAACGCCAAAACCGACGCCACGCAAGGCATTGTGGTGATTCTGCAAAGCGCAGGCCGTCGCTATGCGCTGCTGGTCGATCAGCTGATTGGTCAGCATCAGGTGGTAGTGAAAAACCTTGAAAGCAACTATCGCAAAGTGCCGGGGATTTCAGCCGCCACCATTCTGGGCGATGGTAGCGTGGCGCTGATTGTGGATGTCTCAGCACTGCAATCGTTGAACCGTGAAAAGCGTGTGGCCGGTGCCGCAGCGTAATAGATAACGAAAGGGTAAAAAAATGACTGACATGGCAACCGTGACCAAAATCGCTGGCGAAACCGTCGGCCAGGAGTTCTTAGTTTTCACACTGGGTGACGAAGAGTACGGCATCGACATTCTGAAAGTGCAGGAGATCCGCGGCTACGATCAGGTAACCCGCATCGCGAACACGCCAGAGTTCATCAAAGGCGTCACTAACCTGCGCGGCGTGATTGTGCCCATTATCGACCTGCGCGTGAAATTCTCGCAGCCGGATGTGGATTACAACGAGAACACCGTGGTGATCGTGCTGAATCTTGAGCAGCGCGTGGTGGGGATTGTGGTTGACGGCGTTTCTGACGTGCTGTCGCTGACTCAGGAGCAGATTCGTCCTTCACCGGAATTTGCGGTCACCATGTCTACCGAGTACCTGACCGGTCTGGGTGCGCTGGGTGAACGTATGCTGATTCTGGTCGACATCGAAAAGCTGCTGAGCAGTGAAGAGATGGCGCTAGTGGATAACCTGCGTACCGCCTAATCACATCAACGGGCCGCGCTGCTGCGGCCCGTTATCATCACGCACGTTAATTAATTTGTTGTAAATCAACAACAAAACTGCAAAAACTCTGCTTTTCTCCTCAATATTCCCCGCCGTAAGTCGATAACTGCTCTGCACGATTTTTCTTCATTTTCCAGGGCAAACTATGTTTACAAGAATCCGCGTTGTCACCAGCTTATTGCTGGTGTTGTTGGTATTTGGTTTTCTGCAATTGGCATCCGGCTCGCTGTTTTTTAAAGCGCTAAGTGATGACAAAAACAGTTTCAACGTTTCACAACTGGCGAGCAAAAACACCGCCGCCATCAACGACGCCTACATGAGCCTCAATCAGAGCCGTGTGGTGTTAACCCGCATTCAGTTGCGCATGGCGACCAGCAAGCTCAGCGGCAGTGAAGCGGATGTGGCCGGTTTATATAACGACAGCAAAGCCTTCCAGAAAGAGGCCGCTGATAACTATCAGCTGTTTAAAGCCACGCCGGATACGCCGGGGCAGGATGCCGCGCTTAACAAGCGTCTGGATGACACCTATTCTGCTTATGCCAGCGCGCTGGGCCAGATGCAGGATGCGCTGGTAGCACAAGATCTGGTGCAGGCCGCGAAAGTGCCGGTGGCGCCAAGCCAGAGCGCGTTCCTGAAAGAGTACCGCCAGTGGCGTGCCGATCAGGACCGTTTGACGGCGACCGGCGTCGCCGCCAACAGCTCTGCCTACGATCATATGATCTGGCTGCTGACTGCGGTGTTGGCGATCGTGGTGGCGGTAATTGTGCTGTGCTGGTTTGGCATGCGCAAAATCCTGATCACGCCGCTCAACCACAACATTCAGCATATTCAGCACATTGCGCAGGGCGATTTAACGCAGCACATTGCGGTTGTCGGGCGCAATGAAATGAGCCAGCTGGCGCAAAGCCTGCATGATATGCAGCAGTCGCTGGTACGCACGGTAAGTGATGTGCGTGACGGATCGGATGCCATCTTTACCGGAGCCAGTGAGATTTCGGCGGGCAATAACGATCTCTCGGCACGTACCGAAGAGCAGGCGGCCTCGCTGGAGCAGACCGCCGCCAGCATGGAACAGCTGACCGCCACCGTGAAGCAGAACGCGGAAAATGCGCGTCAGGCTTCGCAGCTGGCGCTGAGTGCCTCTGAAACCGCGCAGAAGGGCGGCGATGTGGTGCAAGGCGTGGTGCGTACCATGAGCGACATCGCCGGCAGCTCGAAGAAGATTGCTGACATCACCAGCGTCATCGACGGTATCGCCTTCCAGACCAACATTCTGGCACTCAATGCGGCGGTAGAAGCGGCGCGTGCCGGTGAACAAGGCCGTGGATTTGCGGTGGTAGCAGGCGAAGTGCGAAATCTGGCGCAGCGCAGCGCACAGGCGGCCAAAGAGATCAAAGGGCTGATTGAAGACTCCGTCAGCCGCGTTAACAGCGGCTCAGCGCTGGTGGGTACCGCCGGTGAAACCATGAGCGATATCGTCAATGCGGTCACCCGCGTGACGGATATTATGGGCGAAATTGCCTCGGCATCGGATGAGCAGAGTCGTGGTATCGACCAGGTGGGTCAGGCGGTGACGGAGATGGATCGTGTGACGCAGCAGAACGCCTCGCTGGTAGAAGAGTCTGCCGCAGCGGCGGCCTCACTGGAAGAGCAGGCCAGCCGCTTGAGCCAGTCGGTGGCGGTGTTCCGCGTACCGCGCGCGGCACAAGCGCAGCCGAAAGCCGGCGTACGTCATCCGCAGATTGCACCGCCCACCTTGAGCGCACCGCGTAAAGCGGTGATCGCCGCTGCAGGCGACAGTAATTGGGAAACGTTTTAAGTTTCGGCGTCGTCGGTCCCTCACCCCGGCCCTCTCCCGCGAGCGGGAGAGGGCGATGTTGCCATAGGTAAGCTCGATCGGTTCCCTCTCCCATTTGTGGGAGAGGGTTAGGGTGAGGGACAAACCGCACCTCACCCAATGCGCCTTTATCACTCACCCGATAAAGGCGCATTTTTTTTACTGTTAATTTTTTTACTTATAAAACACTGCAATCATGCTAAAACGCAGAGTTTTAATTTGTAAAGTCGCTTAAGCGCCCTGAAAAATTCAGAATATTGGTCGATAACGGGGATAGCCGAAACGCATTTCTGGAGATCCCATGTTAAAACGAATCAATGTAGTGACCAGTTTAATCGCCGTATTGCTGGTATTTGGTGCTTTACAGTTACTTTCGGGTGGCCTGTTCTGGTCCGCCTTGCAAAAAGATAAAGAGGCGTTTGCCGTTGCGCAGATCTCAACCAACAACGTAGGGGCGATGTCCGACGCCTGGATTGAATTAAACCAAACCCGCACGGTACTCAATCGCGCGATGTTGCGCATGCAGGGCAGCATGGCCGCGCAGGCCAACGGCGGCCAGCTGGGAGCGTTAATTGCGCAAACGGAAAAACAGCTCGATGTCGCTGCCGGCCACTATCAACGCTACTACGACTTGCCCGCCACGCCGGGCTTGCCGGAAGCGCTGCGCGATAAGCTGGAAGCGAACTATGCCGCTTTCAACAACGGGCTGAAAGCGATGCTTGAGCGCCTGAAAGCCAACGATCTGCAAGGCATGTTTGCGCAGAATATCGAAGCGAAACAGGTGGCGATGAAAGCCACCTACGAAGAGTGGCGTACTGCGCAAAGCGAACTGGCAGCAGAAGGTGTGGCGCAGAATCAGCGTGCCTTCCATACCATGATGTGGCTGCTGGCATCAGTGATGCTCGTGGTGGTTGCGGTGATTATCGGCTGCTGGTTTGGTTTACGCAGCGTGCTGATTCAGCCACTGCATCAGTTGCTGGGCCATATTCGTCACATCGCCGCGGGCGATCTCACCCAAACCATCGTGGTTGAGGGGCGAAATGAGATGAGCCAGCTGGCGGGCAGCCTGCATGAAATGCAGCAGTCGCTGGTCAGCACGGTGGGCAATGTGCGCGACGGTTCCGATGCCATTTTCACCGGTGCCAGTGAAATCGCCGCCGGTAATAACGATCTTTCGGCGCGTACCGAAGAGCAAGCCGCGTCACTGGAACAGACCGCAGCCAGCATGGAGCAGTTAACCGCTACCGTGAAACAGAACGCCGAAAACGCCCGTCAGGCCTCGCAACTGGCGCTCAGCGCATCCGATACCGCGCGCAAAGGCGGTGAAGTGGTCGATGGCGTGGTGCGTACCATGCAGGATATTGCCGGTAGCTCGAAGAAGATCGCCGACATTATCAGCGTCATTGATGGAATTGCCTTCCAGACCAACATCCTGGCACTCAACGCTGCGGTGGAAGCGGCTCGTGCCGGTGAGCAGGGGCGTGGTTTTGCCGTAGTGGCAGGCGAGGTGCGCAACCTGGCACAGCGCAGTGCGCAGGCGGCGAAAGAGATCAAAGGCTTGATTGAAGACTCGGTGAATCGCGTCAACAACGGCTCGCAGCTGGTGGGGACCGCCGGTGAAACCATGAATGATATCGTCGGCGCCGTCACACGCGTCACCGATATCATGGGCGAGATCGCGTCGGCATCCGATGAACAGAGCCGCGGTATCGATCAGGTGGGACAAGCGGTGACCGAGATGGATCGCGTCACGCAGCAGAACGCCTCGCTGGTGGAGGAGTCCGCCGCCGCCGCCGCGTCACTGGAAGAGCAGGCCAGTCGCCTGAGCCAGTCGGTATCGGTATTCCGCATTCCGCGTGCCGCTCAGGTGCCACCCGCTAAAGCCACTCTCGCCCGTCAGATCGCCAGCGCACCGCGCAAAGCAGCGGCGGCGGTGAGTGAGGGTAACTGGGAGACGTTTTAAGTTTCGGCGTCGCTGCCCCTCACCCCGGCCCTCTCCCGCAAGCGGGAGAGGGAGACGCTGCCATATGTTAGCGCGATCGGTTCCCTCTCCCACTTGTGGGAGAGGGTTAGGGTGAGGGACAGCGAGCACATCCCCTATTTATCCTTACTCCTCCTTAATTCCCGCTGGTCCAACCCCTGCGAACACACATAAAGATCCCCTCGCGCACGCCGATAACAGGAGCGATCCGCCAACCAATGAGGTGTTTATGTTTAGTCGTATTCGTGTTGTTTCCGGCTTGCTGTGCGTGCTGGCGCTGTTTGCCTTACTGCAGCTGTTTTCCGGGGGAGTGTTCTATTCCACGGTGAAAGCCGATAAAGATAATTTTGCCTACAACCAGCGTCTCAGCACGCTGCAACGGGCGATGGGCACCTCATGGGTATCGCTGGTTCAGGCGCGTAACACGCTGAACCGTGCGGGGATCCGTTACCTGCTGGATAGTCAGCAGGCGGGCTCGGGAGCGACCGTGAAAGATCTGGTGGCGCTGGCGAGTGAGGAGTTGAAGAACGCTGATGCAGGTTTCGCCGAATTTAACGCCAATCTGTCTGAAAAGGGCAAAACGGCGGAAAACGTGCTGACGCTGCAGGCCAACTACAACGCCTATCGGGGGGCATTGGGTGAGTTGATTGATTTCCTCGGTAGCGGAAATTTCAAAGGATTTGTCGATCAACCGACGCAGGGATTCCAGGATAAGTTTGCCAAAGATTACAACGCCTGGCTGGGCTACAACATCGAGCTGGCGAGTAAGGGTGTGGAGGCCAATGAAGCGGCCTATACCCAATCAATCATGCTGGTGGTCGGCACGCTGCTGGTGACCTTGCTGGTGATTGCATTGGTGTGGAGCGGCATGCGTTCGGTGCTGATCCGTCCGCTGAAGCAGAGCATTGAGCATATCCGCCACATCGCGCGGGGTGATTTAACCCAGCAGGTGGAGATCAACGTGCGCAATGAGATGGGCGAACTGCTCACGTCACTGCAGGAGATGCAGCAAGCGCTGGCGCGTACGGTGCGTACCGTGCGTGATGGTTCTGATGCCATCTACACCGGTGCCAGCGAAATCGCTATGGGCAACAACGATCTCTCTTCGCGTACCGAGCAGCAAGCGGCTTCGCTGGAAGAGACCGCCGCCAGCATGGAGCAGCTCACCGCCACCGTGAAGCAGAACGCCGAGAATGCCCGCCAGGCCTCACAGCTGGCGTTGACGGCGTCTGAAACCGCGCAACAGGGCGGCAAAGTGGTGGATGGCGTAGTCACCACCATGAAAGAGATTACCGGTAGCTCGAAGAAAATCGCTGACATCATCAGCGTGATCGACGGTATCGCCTTCCAGACCAACATCCTCGCACTGAACGCCGCAGTAGAAGCCGCGCGCGCCGGTGAGCAGGGCCGTGGTTTTGCCGTGGTAGCCGGTGAGGTGCGCAGTCTGGCACAGCGCAGTGCCCAGGCGGCGAAAGAGATTAAAGGATTGATCGAAGATTCGGTCAGCCGCGTCAACACCGGTTCCGTGCTGGTGGAGAGCGCCGGGGAAACCATGACCAACATCGTCAATGCGGTGACGCGCGTTACCGACATCATGGGCGAAATCGCCTCGGCGTCGGACGAGCAGAGCCGAGGTATCGATCAGGTCGGTCTGGCGGTGAACGAGATGGATCGCGTGACTCAGCAGAACGCCGCGCTGGTTGAAGAGTCGGCGACTGCGGCAGCGGCGCTGGAAGATCAGGCCAGCCGACTGAAACAGTCGGTTGCGGTGTTCAATATTGGTAAAGAATTTGTCGTTCAGGCCGTTAACGTATCTACAGCGGCAAAAAATTTGCGTTCGGGAGCGCCAAAAGCCTTGGCACAACCGGCAGGCGCACGTAGCACAGACGATAACTGGGAAACCTTTTAATCCTTGTGGCCGCCGCAAGGCGGCCCATAAGCATGGCGCGACTGGCAGCACAGTAGCAACCGCAGTATCACAATTTAAACAGTTTGTTGCCGGGTGACCTGAAATGAAGAAATCGACGTTATTAGATCAAAGTGAAGCGACCACGCTGCTCTCGCAAATGGTGCAGCGCTTGCCGCTCTCAGATACTCATTTTCGTCGTATCAGCCAGCTGATTTATCAGCGAGCGGGCATTGTGCTGGCCGACCATAAGCGCGAGATGGTTTACAACCGTTTAGTGCGTCGTCTGCGCATGCTGAATATTGATGACTTTGGCCGCTATCTGGCGCTGCTGGAGCAGGACCAGAACAGTGCCGAGTGGCAGGCGTTTATTAACGCGTTGACCACCAACCTGACCTCTTTCTTCCGCGAGGCGCATCACTTTCCGATCCTCGCGGATCATGCGCGTAAGCGCACGGGTAATTACAGCGTCTGGAGCACCGCCGCCTCAACCGGCGAAGAGCCGTACTCCATCGCCATGACGCTGGCAGAAACGCTGGGCACCGGCCCGGGTAAGTTCCAGGTGCACGCCAGCGATATTGATACGCAGGTGCTTGAGAAAGCCGTGGCAGGCGTCTATCGCCAGGAAGAGCTGCGCACCTTGTCGCAGTCACAGCTGCAGCGCTTTTTCCTGCGCGGCACTGGCCCGCACGAAGGCATGGTGCGGGTGCGTTCTGACCTCGCCAACATGGTGAACTATTCGCAACTGAATTTACTGGCCAACGACTGGGCGTTGCCGGGTCCGTTCGACGCGATTTTTTGTCGCAACGTGATGATCTATTTCGATAAAGAGACGCAGGAACAGATTCTGCGCCGTTTCGTGCCCCTGCTGAAGCCCGGCGGCCTGCTGTTTGCCGGACACTCAGAGAACTTTAGTCAGATCAGCAAAGAGTTCTGGCTGCGTGGACAGACAGTCTATGGACTGAGCAAGGAAAGACGATGAGCAAAATCACCGTGATGTGCGTGGATGACTCTGCGCTAATGCGACAGTTGATGACGGAAATCATCAACAGCCATCCCGATATGGAGATGGTCGCGAGTGCGCCAGATCCGCTGGTGGCGCGGGATTTAATCAAACAGTACAACCCGCAGGTGTTGACGCTGGATGTGGAAATGCCGCGCATGGATGGCCTCGATTTCCTCGAGAAACTGATGCGCCTGCGTCCAATGCCGGTGGTGATGGTGTCATCGCTGACCGGTAAAGGATCCGAAGTGACGCTGCGCGCGCTGGAGCTGGGCGCGGTGGATTTTGTCACCAAGCCGCAGCTCGGCATACGTGAGGGCATGCTGGCCTATAGCCAGATGATTGCCGACAAGATTCGCGCCGCAGCGCGCGCCAAACTGCATGCGCGTGCGGCCACGCCGATGCCGGTAACCTTGAAAGCCGGTCCGCTGTTAAGTAGTGAAAAGCTGATAGCCATTGGCTCATCCACCGGCGGCACCGAAGCGATTCGCCATGTGCTGCAGCCGCTGCCGGCCACCAGTCCGGCGCTGCTGATTACGCAACATATGCCGCCAGGCTTTACCCGCTCGTTTGCCGAGCGACTGAACAAGCTGTGCCAGATCACCGTAAAAGAGGCGGAAGACGGCGAGCGAATTCTGCCGGGCCATGCCTATATCGCGCCGGGCGCGATGCACATGGAGTTGGCGCGTAGCGGGGCGAACTACGTAGTGAAACTAAATGACGGTCCGCCGGTGAATCGACACAAGCCATCGGTTGATGTGCTGTTCCGTTCGGTGGCGGTCCATGCAGGACGAAATGCGGTGGGTGTGATCCTGACCGGGATGGGGAACGACGGCGCCGCCGGGATGCTGGAAATGCATCGCGCGGGCGCCTGGACCATCGCGCAGGATGAAGCCAGCTGTGTGGTATTTGGCATGCCGCGCGAAGCGATTGCGATGGGCGGCACCAGTGAAGTGGTCGATTTGGGCCACATCAGTCAGCACATGCTGGCGAAAATTAGCGCCGGACAGGCATTGCGAATTTAACGAGCCCGTCCTGCTGGACGAGACAACACAGGAGTAGATATGGCTGATAAAAATATGCGCTTTTTAGTGGTGGATGACTTCAATACGATGCGTCGTATCGTCCGTAACCTGCTGAAAGAGCTGGGATTCAATAACGTCGAAGAGGCAGAAGACGGCGTTGATGCGCTGACTAAACTGCGTGCGGGCGGCTTTGATTTCGTGGTGTCGGACTGGAACATGCCCAACATGGACGGTCTGGAACTGCTGCAGACCATTCGTGCCGATGCGGCGCTGAGTAAACTGCCGGTGCTGATGGTCACGGCGGAAGCGAAGAAAGAAAACATCATCGCGGCCGCGCAGGCGGGTGCCAGCGGCTACGTAGTGAAACCGTTCACTGCTGCCACGCTGGAAGAGAAGTTAGGCAAAATATTCGAAAAACTGGGTATGTAAGGAGATGTGATGAGCGACCTTCCGAAATCAACCGAAGAAGCCTCGGCACACGACATTATTACCCGCATCGGCTCACTGACGCGCATGCTGCGTGACAGTTTGCGTGAGCTGGGGTTAGACCAGGCGATTGCTGAAGCGGCGGAAGCGATTCCTGACGCGCGCGATCGTTTGGATTATGTTGTGCAAATGACGGCGCAAGCGGCTGAACGTGCGTTGAACTGCGTTGAAGCAGCGCAGCCACACCAGGACCAAATGGAAGCCAACGCCAACCAGCTGAAAGGCCGCTGGGACGCATGGTTTGAAAATCCGATTGAACTGACAGATGCGCGCGAGTTGGTTTCGGATACGCGCCAGTTCCTGACTGACGTTCCGGGACACACGTCGTACACCAATAAGCAGTTGCTCGAAATCATGATGGCGCAGGATTTCCAGGACCTTACTGGTCAGGTGATCAAGCGCATGATGGATGTGATCCAGGAGATCGAGCGTCAGTTGCTGATGGTGCTGCTGGAGAATATGCCAGAAGCGAACGCGGCAGCCCGTAAGGATGCGACCAGCCTGTTAAATGGTCCGCAGATCCATGCCAATGCACCGGGCGTGGTGGCGAACCAGGATCAGGTTGATGACCTGCTGGATAGTTTAGGGTTTTAAGTACGCTGGCCCTCACCCTAACCCTCTCCCACAGGTGGGAGAGGGAACCGATCGAGCCTGCATGTTTGAGAGTAATTCGACTGAGCCTGCATGTGGCAGCGTCTCCCTCTCCCGCTTGCGGGTGAGGGACAACGCGCACGGCACCCATCCGTGCCAAACCTCACACAGCACGCCTGTGCGCCACCAACACCTGCACCCCCAACGCCTCAAACGCCGCGACCTGCGCCGGTGAAATCCCGCTATCGGTAATCAGATAGTGAATATGGCTCCAGTCGCACGGCAGGGCGAACATCGACACCTTATCAATCTTGCTGGAATCCGCTACCACGTAAACGGTGCTGGCCGATTTGATCATCGCCATCTTCACTTTGATATCGGTCTCGCTGGGAAAGCTCAGCCCCAAACGCGGCGAAATACAGGCGGTGGCGAGAAACAGCTTCTCCGCCAATACGTTTTCGAAAAAAGATGCCGCTTTTTCACCCGAGGTCGATAGCGTCGGGAACTTGAAGGTGCCGCCGGTCAGCAAAATATTAATCCCCGGTTCGCCGCCCAGCTTTAGCGCAATATTAACGGCAGTGGTAATCACTGACAGACGACGAATATGACTGATCGCCTCGGCGATTGCCGTGGTAGTAGTGCCGGAATCGAAAATCACCGTATCGCCATTCTCCACATGCTGCGCGGCAAGGCGTCCAATCGCCTGTTTTTCGTCGAGATGCGTCTGGCGCTCCAGCAGCATTGCACCGCTATTTTGCTTACCGGTCATCAGCGTGGCGCCGCCGTGATAACGCTGCACATGACCCTCTTGCTGCAACATGCGCAGGTCGGTGCGGATGGTGGCTTCGGTCAGGCCAAAGGTATCGGTTAACGCTTTTACCGTGACGGTGCCGTCTTCGCGGATCATCTCCAGAATCTTCTCACGGCGAAGCTGCATATCAGCCAGCTGCTCAGTTTTGCTTTTCAATCGAAACGCTCCCTCTTTCCAATCACGGTCTGGTTTCGCCAATAAGGAAACCCGAGCTGATTTTACTCTGCGTTTTTGATATTTGCGAGGCAGCTCGCAAGCTCATTGGTTTTCGAATGAAAATTAATGTTTGCTATGCGATTGATTTTGCACAAAGCCACTAGTAGCTCTCTCCATGCCTGGAAATATGAAATGTAAGCATTATCAATGAAATCATAGTGATGTATTTTATTGCTGCGATTTGTATGAAATTTGATCTGCCCCACAAACCATTATTAATCGATAGCTTATATTTTTGTTCGAAAACCAATGTTGCCAAAACGATAACCCGGCCAGCGATAATCATCGCCGCAGCGTAATGATGAAAGGAGTAAGTGGATGAGTGGGGAATATGACGTCAACCTGCGCTACGGCGTGAACATTGAGCAGGACTTAAGCGGCAAAGTGGCGGTGGTCACCGGCGGTCTGGGCGGTATTGCCATGGCCAGTAACGCCATGCTGCTGGAGAAAGGGGCGCGGCTGGCGCTGCTCTATCCTCCATTCGAACGTGACAAAGTGGCTGATGTGCAGACGCAGTTCGCCGCCGATCGCGTGCTGCTGGTGTGCTGCGATGTCACCGATCCCGGCTCGGTGGATGCTGCCTTCAACCAGGTCGAACAGCATTATGGTCAGATTGATATCCTGGTGAACTGCGCCGGCTACGTGATGTTACAAGCGGTACTGGAGACCGATTTCGCCGAGTGGCAGAAACAGATCGCCGTGAATCTTACCGGCCCCTTTCTCTGCTCGCAGGCTGCCGGTAAACGCATGGTGCGTGCCGGTAACGGCGGCAAAATTATCAATATCGCCTCGCAGGCCGCCTCTATCGCCATCGATAACCACGTGGCTTACACCTCGGCCAAAGCGGGTCTGCTGGGCATGACCAAGGTGATGGCCAAAGAGTTTGCGCCGCATCGCATCAACGTGAATACCCTGTCGCCCACCGTAGTGCTGACGCCGATGGGGGAAAAAGCCTGGCGCGGAGAGAAGGGTGAAGAGATGAAAAAACTGATCCCACTCGGGCGCTTTGCCTATACCGACGAAATCGCCGCCGCGGTGCTGTTCTTCGCCAGTAACGGCAGCGACATGATCACCGGCGCAGATTTGATGATCGACGGTGGCTTTACCATCTGGTAAGGCCACGCCAACACCAGAACGGCTGACCCTGCACCTACAACAAAGAGAAAATCACCATGAAAAAACCCATCCTGCTGTTGACTGCTATTGCCAGTTGTCTGATCGCGCACGCCAGTTTGGCTGCCGAAAAAGGCACCATCATGATTCTGGTGAACTCACTGGATAACCCGTATTACGCCTCCGAAGCCAAAGGGGCCAACCTCAAAGCGCAGGAACTCGGCTACAAAACCAGCGTGCTGTCGCATGGCGAAGATGTGAAGAAGCAAAGTGAACTGATTGATGCCGCGATTGGCAAGAAAGTACAGGGCATCGTGCTGGATAACGCGGACTCCACCGCCAGCGTCGCCGCCATCAAAAAAGCCAAAGATGCCGGCATTCCGGTGGTACTGATCAACCGCGAGATCCCGGTGGATGACGTGGCGCTGGCGCAAATCACCCACAACAACTTCCAGGCCGGTTCCGATGTGGCCAACGTGTTTGTCGAGAAGATGGGCGAAAAGGGCAGCTACGCCGAACTCACCTGTAATCTCGCCGATAACAACTGCGTCACGCGTTCCAAATCCTTCCACCAGGTGCTCGATCAATATTCCGACATGAAAAGCGTCGCGCGTCAGGATGCCAAAGGCACGCTGATTGATGGTAAACGCATCATGGACAGCATCCTGCAGGCGCATCCGGATGTGAAAGGGGTGATCTGCGGCAACGGCCCGGTAGCGCTGGGGGCAATTGCCGCGCTGAAAGCGGCGGGTCGTAACGATGTCATCGTGGTCGGTATTGACGGCAGTAATGATGAGCGCGATGCGGTCGAGAAAGGCGATCTGAAAGCCACGGTGATGTTGCAGGCGCAAGCTATTGCCGCACAGGGCGTAACCGACCTCGACAACTTTATTCAGAAAGGCACTAAACCTGAGAAGCAGCGCGTGATGTTCCGCGGCATTCTCATCACCCCAGATAACGCGAAAGGCGTGCAGGACTTTAACTTCAAGTCGTAATCAACGCGGTGCGCCCGTTCATCGGGCGCTCAGGAGAATGTGATGCACAGACGACTCTGGTTACTGCTACCTGTCGTGATCCTTAGCGGTTGCCGCATTGTGTCGCAGCAGGAGCTGGCCGACCTGAAAAATCCCCCTAATGCCAACATGGCCAACATCGCGCAGATGTGGCAGCAGAAGCTGGTGCCGCAGGTCGCTCATGAAGCCAGGCCGCTGGCAGAACTGATGAAGTCGCTGCAGTCGGCCAAAGATTTCGACAGTGCCTGTAAAAGCTACGGCTATCGCAGCCAGGATGAGAATCCCTGTGTATTTAGCGTCAGCCTGAGCGGAGAAGTGACGGCGCTGAATACCACCTCGCGCAGCGGCAAAATGACGGTGAAAGAGGTCTCGGGTGCCAGCGTCACGGTGCAAACCGGGCCGATTATTCGCGGCACCGCGCTGCGTGACGTTTATAAAGGCGCCAGCTATCAGGATTTCAACGATCAGGTGCTGTTTGGCGATTTCAATCGCGCTATCAATCAGCAGGCATCCGACATGATGCAGACGTTTAAGCCGAAAGTGGGCGACAAAGTGGCGATCGTCGGGGTGTTCAGCAGCTGGGATATTCCACAGCAGGCGCCTGACATTACACCGGCGCAAATCACCCGGCAATAAGGAGGGGCTATGTCGCAAATTCCGCCCGACGGGCCGCTGGATGTGATTATCGAGACGCGTAATGTGTCGCGACTCTATCCCGGCGTCACCGCGCTGGACCAGGTCAATTACCGCGTCTACCGCAACAAAGTCAACGTGCTGATTGGCGAAAACGGTGCGGGTAAATCCACCATGATGAAAATGCTGGCGGGCGTAGAGATCCCGTCCTCCGGCGACATTCTGCTGGACGGCGAGGTGGTATCGCTCAACTCCACGCATCAGGCAGAGAAACAGGGCATCAGCATTATCTTTCAGGAGCTAAACCTGTTTCCCAATATGAATGTGATGGACAACATTTTCATGGCCAATGAGTTTTTCCAGCGTGGCGTCATCAATGAGAAGTACCAGTATGAGCTGGCCAAAGCGCTGCTGCAGCGGCTGGAGCTGGATGTCGATCCCTATGCGCCACTGGCTGAGCTGGGTATCGGCCATCAGCAGCTGGTGGAGATTGCGCGGGCGCTGTCCAAAGACACGCGCGTCCTGATTATGGATGAACCGACCAGCGCACTCAGCCAGTCTGAGGTGAAAGTGCTGTTTAACGTGATTGAGCAGCTCAAGCGGCGCGGCGTCACCATCATCTATATCTCGCACCGGCTGGAAGAGCTGATGGAAATTGGCGATCACATCACCATCTTCCGCGACGGACGCTTTATCAGCGAGCGTGAGGTGCGTGATGCTTCCATTCCCTGGATCATCGAGCAGATGGTGGGCGATAAGAAAAAGCATTTCGACTACCAACCGGCGGCGCAGGGTGCCACCGTCCTCAAGGTCAATGGGCTGACCGCGCTGCATCAAAACGGTGGCTACAAGCTTAATGATGTCTCTTTTTCCCTGCGCAAAGGTGAGGTGATTGGCATCTACGGTTTGCTGGGCGCCGGGCGCACCGAGTTGTTTAAAGGGCTGATTGGCATGATGCATTGTCAATCGGGCAGCGTCAGCCTCAACGGGGAAGCGCTGGAGAAGCGCAGCTTTCAGCAGCGATTGAAAAAAGGGATTGCGCTGGTGCCGGAAGATCGCCAAACCGAAGGCGTGGTGCAGCTGATGTCGATCACCGCCAACATGACGCTCAGCGATCTCAGCCTGCGCGGGTTCCGCCGTGCGTGGCAGAGGCTCAATCCGCATAAAGAGCAGCGTCGCGTGGATGAAATGATTGGTCATCTGGCGATCAAAGTCAGCGATCCGGAGCTGCCGATCACGTCACTCAGCGGCGGTAATCAGCAAAAAGTGGTGTTGGGAAAAGCGCTGATGACCGGTCCACAAGTGGTGCTGCTCGATGAGCCTACGCGCGGCATCGACGTTGGGGCAAAAACGGATGTCTATCACCTGATTGGTCATCTGGCACAGCAGGGGCTGGCCGTGATGTTCTCATCTTCGGAACTGGATGAAGTGATGGCGCTGGCGGACCGCATTCTGGTGATGGCCGATGGCCGCATTACCGCTGATTTACCGCGCGCGGCGGCCACGCGTGAAGCCTTGATTAGCGCCTCTACGCCACATGACTGAGCCCGCTGGAGAGTGAAACGATGAATCAAAAATACCTGATCTACATGTACCTGTTGAAGGCGCGCACCTTTATTGCGTTATTAATCGTGGTGAGCTTCTTCAGCTTGATGGTGCCTAACTTTCTCACGACCTCAAACCTGCTGATCATGACGCAGCATGTGGCGATCACCGGGTTGCTGGCGATTGGTATGACGCTGGTGATTCTTACCGGCGGCATTGATCTTTCAGTGGGCGCGGTAGCGGGTATTTGCGGCATGGTGGCGGGTGCACTGCTCACCAATGGCGTACCGCTATGGGGCGGCAATGTGCTGTTTTTTAATGTGCCCGAAGTAATTCTGGTGGTGGCGCTGTTCGGCGTTGCGCTGGGACTGATTAATGGTGCGGTGGTGACACGACTTGGCGTGGCGCCCTTTATCTGTACGCTCGGCATGATGTACATCGCGCGCGGTGCGGCGCTGCTGTTCAACGATGGCAGCACTTACGCCAACCTCGTCGGCACACCGGCGTTGGGCAATACCGGCTTTGCCTTGCTTGGTTCGGGTTCGGTGCTGGGCGTGTATATCCCGATTTGGCTGATGCTGGGTTTTCTGCTGCTGGGCTTATACCTGACGCGTAAAACGCCGCTCGGTCGTTATATCTACGCCACCGGCGGCAACGAATCGGCGGCGCGGCTGGCCGGCGTGCCAATCATCAAAGTTAAAGTGTTTGTCTATGCCTTTTCCGGCTTGTGTGCCGCGCTGGTAGGCTTGATCGTGGCGTCGCAGCTGCAAACCGCCCACCCGATGACCGGCAACATGTTCGAGATGGACGCTATCGGTGCCACGGTATTAGGCGGCACGGCGCTGGCGGGCGGCCGTGGTCGGGTGTCCGGCTCTATTATCGGCGCTTTCGTCATCGTGTTCCTCGCCGATGGCATGGTGATGATGGGCGTCAGTGATTTCTGGCAGATGGTGATTAAAGGCCTGGTGATAGTTACTGCGGTGGTGATCGACCAGTTCCAGCAAAAATTACAAAGTAAGGTGGTGCTGCTGCGCAGACATGAAAAAAAGCAGCAATCGGCCGCCCTGCCTGAAGCGACACATGGATAACAGGAGGCAATATGACACGCGATTTTAGTGGTAAGACGGTGGTGATTACCGGAGCATGCCGCGGCATTGGGGCGGGCATTGCGGCTCGCTTCGCCCGCGACGGTGCGAGGTTGGTGATGGTGTCAAATGCTGAACGCGTCTTTACTACCGCGCAGGCCATCGAACAGCAGTTTGGCAGTGAGATTCTGGCGCTGCAGGTGGATGTCACCAATGAGACTGAGGTACAGCAGCTCTATCAGCAGGCTGCGGAGCGTTTTGGCAGCATTGATGTGTCGATTCAAAATGCCGGGGTGATCACCATCGATCGCTTTGATTCGATGCCGAAAAGCGATTTCGATAAGATCCTGGCGGTGAATACCACCGGCGTCTGGCTGTGCTGTCGCGAAGCGGCAAAATATATGGTGAAGCAGGGCAGCGGCAGCCTGATTAACACCTCTTCAGGTCAGGGACGTCAGGGCTTTATCTATACGCCTCACTACGCCGCCAGCAAGATGGGGGTGATTGGTATTACGCAGAGCCTGGCGCTGGAGTTGGCGCCGTGGCACATCACGGTGAATGCCTTCTGTCCCGGCATTATTGAGAGTGAAATGTGGGACTATAACGATCGCGTATGGGGTGAGATTCTCAGTAGCGATAAAAAGCAGTATGGCAAAGGCGAGTTGATGGCGGAGTGGGTGGAGAACATCCCGCTGAAGCGCGCGGGTCAGCCGGAAGATGTCGCCGGTTTAGTGGCGTTTCTCGCCTCGGATGATGCGCGTTACATCACCGGGCAGACCATTAACGTGGACGGCGGGTTGATCTTTTCGTGATGTTTTCCCCAGGTGCGCATGAATGCGCACCCTACTAAACCGCGGTCGATTCGGTATTGTCTTAAACAAAACAAGACATTGCCTGCACACAGGTCAGAATGTGCTAGGGTAAACTTATGCAGTTTTGTGAGCTACCTCTAATTCTGAGTCGGGTTGATCCCTTTTTTGCTATGTTGCCTACTTTGTTTTCGCCTAAATCCTTGCGGTATGTCTCCGGTATTTCCGCACTCGCCGTCGCTGCGCCAGCGCTGGCGTTGATCTCTGATACTAAACTCTCCGATGCGCCGTTTAGCGATCCCGCACGTTTCCAGAAAATGGCCGATCAGTTACCGGCATTGGGTTATCAGGACGAGACCGAGACGTTTAACAAAAAGCTGGCGACCATTGCGAAAAGCATCGGTGAAGCCAGTCAGAATAGCACCGACGAAAATTCGTTAGGTCAGCAGGCGGGTCTTTGGGCCTTCAATCATTTCCGCGATGAAGTGGGGAATCGACTGGTTAATGAAGGCCAGTCGCTGCTTTCACCGTACGGCAACGCACAGATCGACTTCAACGTGGATATCGACGGTAACTTTAACGGCAGCGGTGCCTCGCTGTTGACGCCGTGGGCGGATAACTACCGCTATCTGACCTTTAGTCAGGTGGGGTTTCATCAAACCGATGATGGGCTGGTGGGCAATTTTGGCCTTGGTCAGCGCTGGGTGACGGGTAAATGGCTGCTGGGCTATAACGGCTTTGTTGATCGTATGTTCAGTAGCGGACAGCAACGCGCTTCGCTCGGTACCGAAGCCTGGGGCGATTACCTGCGTTTTTCCGCCAATTATTACACGCCGTTATCTGGCTGGCAGGATCGCGATCCGTTCCAGCAGCAACGCCTGGCGCGCGGCTATGATTTCACTACGCAAGGCTATCTGCCGCAGTATCGCCAACTGGGTGCTTCGGTAAGCTGGCAGCAATATCTCGGCGATAACGTTGATCTGTTTAGCTCGGGCAATCGCTACCACAATCCGTCGGCGCTGACCTTTGGCGTGACCTATACGCCAGTGCCGCTGGTGACGCTGTCGGCCAGTCATAAAACCAGCGATAGCGGAGAGAGCCAGGATCAGCTGGGTCTGCGCCTCAACTATCGCTTCGGCGTAGCGCTCAGCCAGCAGTTAAGTCCGGACAACGTGGCGGCGGCGCACTCGCTGCGCGGCAGTCGCTACGATAACGTGACGCGCACCAATACGCCGGTGCTGGAATTCCGCCAGCGTAAGACGCTGTCGGTATTCCTCGCAACGCCGCCGTGGCAGTTGAAGGGTGGGGAAAGCTTGCCGCTGAAACTGCAGATTCGCAGTACTAATCCGATCGCCAAAGTGATGTGGCAGGGTGATACCCAGGCGCTGAGCCTGACGCCAGGTGCCAACCCGAACGATCCACAAGGCTGGAGTGTTATCTTGCCGGCCTGGGACAGTTCACCCGGTGCTCGCAACAGTTATCGCTTGTCGGTGCAGTTAGAAGACAGTAAGCAGAATCATGTGACTTCGAATGAGATTGTTCTGCAGCTGCAACCGCCGTTCTCGCTGGATCAGGGTGATGACGAGCGTTTCAATTTGATGGCGCCGTAAGCGCAATAAAAAGGGCAGCTTACGCTGCCCTTTGCTCATCTTCAGCCGACACTAGCCGAAGATGCAATGAGGGAACTGCAACTTAGAACTGGTACACCAGACCGACGGCCACAACATCATCTTTCGGAATGGCTAAAGCATTGTCATCTTTCAGCAGGTTGATTTTGTATTCGCTGTAGACCGACATGTTTTTGTTGAAGTAGTAGGTTCCGCCGACACCAATGTATTTAACAATATCAACATCGCCAATACCTTCCACGTCTTTGGCTTTAGAGGATACGTAGCCGATAGAAGGGCGCAGACCGTTCAGGAACTGATACTGTGCAACCGCTTCAAAGTTGACGGCTTTGTTAGCAAAACCACCGGTGATTGGCGTGGCGTTCTGCGTTTCACCGTAGATGGTTGCCAGATAAATCTGGTTGGCGTCATATTTCACACCGGCAGTCCAGTGCTGCGCTTTCTCGCCGTCGCCGCGCGCGGCCAGGTTCTGCGCATTGGTACGATCCAGGCTGGCGTATGCACCCAGCAGGCTCAGACCGAAATCGAAATCATAGGAAGTAGAGAGCGCGTAACCATCGCCATTTGAACGACGTACTGCAACACTCGCATCGCTACGATCGTTTTTACCTTCATACTGCGCCGCAACGTTCCAGCCTTTCACCAGACCGAAGAAATCTTTGTTGCGCCATGTCAGCACGCCACCTGAGCGGCCAGACAGGAACGCATCGGTATAACCGGAATCACCGCCGAAGAATGGCAGCATATCGGTAACACCCAGCACGTCATAAATCAGGCCGTAGTTACGACCGTAATCAATCGAGCCAAACTGACCAAACTTCAAGCCTGCAAAGCCCAGACGGGTTTTGTTACCGGTGTTAGCATCGCTGCCTTCTGAGTTGCTCAGGCTGTACTGATACTGCCATTGACCATAGCCAGTCAGTTGGTCACTGATTTTGGTTTCGCCTTTAAAGCCCAGACGGGTGTAAGACGAGTTGTCGCCATTTGCCGCATCGTTATCAGAGAACAAATGCGAGACGTTAATTTTGCCGGTCAGATCCAGCTTGTTACCATCTTTATTGTAGATTTCGGCGGCCTGAGCCGAAGAAATTCCCAGCAGTAAAGGCATCACTGCTGCCAGTAAGGAGCGCTTCATCATTTAATTTTTACCCTGTGATATTTTTTAATTTTATCCCCAAGGTTGGGGTGAAAAGAAAATGACACAAAAGGTTCAAGATCTATAGTGCAATATATGTAACTAAACATTTCCAGTTGGCTTTTTGTGTGATTTTTAATCCTTAATTCCATTATGTGGAATCTTATATTGGTTAAACTTATCTATTAATGGTTGAGGTAATCGATGGATTTAATATGCAGTAAGTTGATTAATAAGCATTTTATGAAATTAAAAGAAGCGTAAACATTGTGGCTATCATGTTCCTGAAATAGCACAAGCCTATGCATTATTGTTCAATAGTAAATATCTGAATCCCGCTAATCATTAGCAGGGTAATTACTTGGTACATGGCTTTGTGTCTGGTTATTTCCATTCTGATAATAACCTTGGTCACGAAATGTTATTTAGCCTTAATTTAAGATTTGTTCCTGGTTAAATAATATCCAGTGGCGTTATTGAGATGTTAAAACGAATGTAAAACGCCCCCGCACAAAGCTGCACACTTTGGGCACTTCACTGCACCAATCCGGTTCATAACGCCCCAAAAAAGGGCTTTAAAAGCGCTATTTTGGCGAATTATTTCCTGCGCGATCACAAAAGCAATATTTCATTTTGTAGATGCATAAATCCGCTAAATAAATTGCTGCGACAGCGTCGGCATCAGACATTTATTCACTTTTTATGCATTAAGTGTGAATAGTGATAGCAGTTAAGTTGTTGATATTCCGTTGTGGTAAGACGTTTATGCATTTTAACCGCTGGCTGGCACGCTAACTGCAATATACATTAGAGCGGTCACTTAACATTTTTAACAAATTTAAAACAAAGGCTTCGCGGGTTGTGAAGCAGGAGAAAGGGCTATGTCACTGCAGGTTTCACGTCAAAATTTTGATCAATGGATGATGCCAGTTTATGCACCCGCAGCGTTTGTTCCGGTGCGTGCCGAAGGTTCAACGCTCTGGGATCAGCAGGGGAAAGAGTATATCGACTTCGCCGGTGGCATTGCGGTTAACGCCTTAGGTCATGCCCATCCCGCTTTACAGCAGGCCCTGACTGAACAAGCGGGCAAATTGTGGCATACCGGTAATGGCTACACCAATGAGCCGATTCTACGCCTTGCCAAACAGCTGATTGATGCCACGTTTGCCGATCGCGTGTTCTTCTGTAACTCCGGCGCCGAAGCGAATGAAGCGGCGTTGAAGCTGGCGCGTAAAACCGCACACGATCGCTTCGGTGCGGAGAAAAATGGCATCGTGGCGTTTAAAAATGCGTTCCACGGCCGCACGCTGTTTACTGTGACAGCGGGCGGGCAGCCGGCCTATTCACGTGATTTTTCCCCACTGCCTCCGGCCATTGACCATGCGGTGTTCAACGATCTGGCCTCGGCAGCGGCGCTGATTAATGACCAAACCTGCGCGGTGATCGTTGAGCCGATTCAAGGTGAAGGCGGCGTGCTGCCTGCCGATCCCTCTTTCCTGCGCGGCCTGCGTGAACTCTGCGATAAACATCATGCCGTGCTGATTTTTGATGAAGTGCAGAGCGGCGTGGGTCGTACCGGTTCGCTGTATGCCTACATGCATTACGGCGTGACGCCCGATGTGCTGACTACGGCAAAAGCGCTGGGTGGCGGCTTCCCCATTGGCGCGATGCTAACGCGGGAAGATTTAGCCCAGGTCATGGGCGTGGGCACCCACGGCACCACCTACGGCGGCAATCCGCTGGCGGGCGCTGTGGCGGGCAAAGTGATGGAGCTGATTAACCAGCCGGACTTCATGGCGGGCGTTGCCGAGCGTCATCAGTGGTTTGTTGCCGCGTTGCAAGAGCTGAACCAGCGTCTGCCGGTGTTTAAAGAAGTGCGCGGACTCGGGCTGCTGATTGGGGCTGTGCTGAACGACGACTTCGCCGGTAAGGCCAAACAGTTCAACCTCACCGCCGCTGAAGAGGGCGTGATGGTGCTGATTGCCGGCGCTAACGTGGTGCGATTTGCGCCGGCGCTCAACATCAGCGAACGCGAAGTGAAAGAGGGTCTGGCGCGCTTCGAACGTGCCTGTGAACGCGTGCTCAAAGGAGCCACATCATGATGGTGATTCGCCCCGTCGAACGTGACGATCTTGCGCAGTTGTTGTCGCTGGCGGGCAAAACCGGGGGCGGTTTAACCTCGCTGCCCGCGGATAGCGATACGCTCAAAGCGCGTATTGAGCGTTCGCTGCTCACCTGGCAAGGTGCGCTGCCGCGCGCCGAACAAGGCTATGTATTTGTATTGGCTGATAGCGAGGACAATCGCGCCGTCGGTATCTGCGCCATTGAAGTCGCGGTTGGCTTACAGGATCCCTGGTATAACTTCCGCGTCGGTACCCAGGTACACGCGTCGAAAGAGCTTAACGTCTATGCCAGCTTGCCCACGCTGTCACTGTGCAACGACCATACCGGCAGTAGCGAGATGTGCACGCTGTTTCTCGATCCTGACTACCGCGATGGCAAAAATGGCTATCTGTTGTCGAAATCGCGCTTCCTGTTTATGGCCAACTTCCGCGATCGCTTTATGAAACGCGTGGTGGCGGAAATGCGTGGCGTCAGCGATGACAACGGGCACTCGCCATTCTGGGACAGCGTGGGCAGCCGCTTCTTCTCTATGGAGTTCAGCAAGGCGGATTTCCTCAGCGGCACCGGCCAGAAAGCCTTTATCGCCGAGCTGATGCCGAAACATCCGCTCTACATTGACTATCTGTCCGAGGCGGCGCAGAAGGTGATTGGTGAAGTGCATCCGAAAACGGCGCCAGCGCGCGCGGTGCTCGAGGCAGAAGGCTTCCGTTATCTCAACTACATCGACATCTTCGACGGCGGCCCAACGCTGGAGTGCGAGATCGATCGCATTCGCGCGATTCGTAAAAGTCGACTGCTGACCGCGCAACCGGGTTCAGCGGATGAAAACTGGCCGCTATGTCTGGTGGCGAATGCCGATTACCAACATTTTCGCGTGGCGCTGCTGCCGGTCGACATGGCTTCCGGCATTGTGTGCCTCAATGAGAGCCAGCGCGCGGCGCTGCAGTGTAAACATGGCGATGAACTGCGTGTGGTCACGCTGTGTCGCGAGGAGAAAAAAGCATGACGCATTTTATTCAGGGTCAATGGTTGACCGGCGGCGCGGACGCCTTTAGCAAACAAAATCCGGTAACCGGTGAAACGCTATGGCAGGGTAAGGCAGCCTCGGGATCGCAAGTGGCTGCAGCCTGTGAAGCAGCGCGCGCGGCATTTCCGCTGTGGGCGAGAAAGCCCTTTGCAGAACGTCAGGCGCTGGTAGAGGGTTTTGCGCGTCTGCTTGAAAGCCATAAAACGGCACTGGCAGAAACTATCGCTCAGGAGACCGGCAAGCCGCGCTGGGAAACGCTGACCGAAGTGCAGGCGATGATCAATAAAATCGCCATTTCAATTAAGGCTTATCACAGCCGCACCGGCGAACAGGCCGACGGCGAGAGCTCATTACGCCATCGGCCGCACGGCGTGCTGGCGGTGTTTGGCCCCTACAATTTCCCTGGGCATCTGCCGAACGGTCATATCGTCCCGGCGTTGCTGGCCGGTAACTGCGTGGTGTTTAAACCGAGCGAACTGACGCCGATGACGGCGCAGAAAACCGTTGAGCTGTGGGAACAGGCGGGCTTGCCGGCGGGTGTCATCGCGCTGGTGCAGGGCGGTCGCGAAACCGGCCAGGCGTTGGCGAATGAACCGCAGATTGATGGCCTGCTGTTTACCGGTAGCGCGGCCACCGGCTATCACCTGCATCGCCAGTTTGCCGGTCAGCCAGATAAGATGCTAGCGCTGGAGATGGGCGGTAACAATGCGCTGATTGTGGAGGAGCCTTCTGACGTGGAGGGTGCGGTGCATATCGCCATTCAGTCGGCGTTTATTACCGCCGGACAGCGCTGCACCTGCGCGCGTCGTCTGCTGGTGAAACGCGGCGCGGCGGGGGATGCGTTCCTGCAGCGTTTGATTGAGGTGACGGCACGCCTGCAGCCGGGCGCGTGGAACGCCGAGCCACAACCCTTTATGGGCAGCGTGATTTCGCCAACAGCCGCTGGACATATTTTTGCCGCCTGGCAGCAGCAGGTTGAACAGGGCGGAAAAGTGCTGCTGGGTATGCACTGGCCGGATCGTGACAGCGCCATTATTACCCCGGGCATCATTGACGTTACCGAGATCAATGATTTAGCGGATGAAGAGGTGTTTGGCCCGCTGCTGCAGGTGATTCGCTACGACCGCTTCGAGCAGGCAATCGCCATCGCCAATAACACCCGCTATGGCCTGTCGTGTGGTTTGATCTCACCGCAGCGCGCGCAATTTGATCAGCTGCTGCTGGAAGCGCGCGCCGGTATCGTTAACTGGAATAAACCGCTCACCGGCGCTGCCAGTACCGCACCGTTTGGCGGCATTGGCGCTTCGGGTAACCATCGTGCCAGCGCCTGGTACGCCGCCGATTACTGCGCATGGCCCATGGCATCGCTGGAAAGTCCCGCTATGGCGCTGCCGGGCAGCTTATCGCCGGGCCTCGATTTCTCGCCGCAGGGAGCTAAATAATGAAAGCCTTTGAAGCCAATTTTGATGGGCTGGTCGGGCTGACGCACCATTACGCCGGGTTGTCGTTTGGCAATGAAGCTTCGACGCGCAACCAACTGCAGCCTTCCAACCCGCGTCTGGCGGCGAAACAGGGCTTGTTGAAGATGAAAGCGCTGGCGGATATGGGCTACGTGCAGGGCGTGATTCCGCCGCATGAACGGCCCAATCTGCCACTGCTGCGCCAGCTGGGCTTCAGCGGCAGCGATGAGCAGGTGTTGGCGCAAGCGGCGCAACACGCGCCGCAGCTGTTATCGGCGGCCAGTTCGGCCTCGGCCATGTGGGTAGCGAATGCGGCGACGGTTTCTCCGTCCGCCGACAGCGGCGATGGGCGCGTGCATTTCACCGTCGCTAACCTCAATAACAAATTCCACCGGGCGATTGAAGCGCCAGAAACCGCCGATCTGCTGCGCGCCATCTTCCGCAATCCTCAGCACTTTAGCGTGCACGACGCGCTGCCGCAGGTGGCGCAGTTTGGCGATGAGGGCGCGGCAAATCACAATCGCTTCGGCAGCGATTACGGCGATGCCGGGGTGCAGCTGTTTATTTATGGTCGCGACGGCCAGCAGCAGGGTGCGACACCGGCACGTTATCCGGCGCGACAAACGCGCGAAGCCAGCGAAGCGGTGGCGCGTTTACATCAGCTGCACGGCGATCGCACGCTGTTCGCTCAGCAGAATCCTGCGGTGATCGATCAGGGTGTGTTTCATAACGACGTGATTGCGGTGAGCAATCAGCAGGTGCTGTTCTGCCATCAGGATGCGTTTGTTAATCAACCGCAGCTGCTGAGCGATCTCGCCGCGCGCGTCAGCGGTTTTCAGCCGATTGAGGTGCCACGTGATAAAGTGTCGGTCACCGATGCAGTGAACACTTATCTGTTTAACAGCCAGTTATTGCAACGTGCAGAGGGCGGCATGCTGCTGGTGTTACCGGAGGAGTCGCGTCAGCATCCTGGCGTGTGGCGCTACCTTACGGAGCTGGTAGAGAGCGGCGGACCGATTCGGGAACTTAAGGTATTTGACCTGCGTGAAAGCATGTTTAACGGCGGCGGACCGGCCTGCTTACGTTTGCGCGTGGTATTGACCGAAACCGAGCGTCAGGCGCTGAATCCGGCGGTGCTGATGAACGATCGCCTGTTTGCTACCCTTAACCATTGGGTTGATCGGCACTATCGCGATCGCTTAACCCAGGCCGATTTAGCCGATCCGCAACTGCTGCGTGAAGGGCGCACCGCGCTGGATGAGCTGACGCAGCTGCTAGACTTAGGCAGTGTCTACGCGTTTCAGCGTTAACGCCGGGGCGAGAGGTTCGCCCCACGTCGTTAAAAAGGAGTGAACATGCAGGATTTTTTACAGCAGACCTTGTCTGGTGAACCGCCACAGCAGCGAGAAGGGAGCAATGACCATCTCAGTTGGCAATGGCACAACGAGGGGCTGATGTCCCTCACGCCGCATACTCCAACGCAGCAGGCGCTGGTGCTTTCTGCGGGGATTCACGGTAATGAAACTGCGCCAGTCGAAATTCTCAATCTGTTACTGACGCCGCTGCTCAAGGGCGAAAAGCCGCTGGCAGTGCGCTTGCTGGTTATTTTGGGCAATCCCGCAGCGTTACGCAGCGGCAAGCGCTATCAGCAGCACGATATCAATCGTCTGTTTGGCGGCCGCTGGCAGCAGGTGGCCGATGTCCCCGAAGCGCAGCGCGTGCTGCAGCTGGAGCAAGAGCTGGAGAGTTTCTGGCGCGCCTGTCTCGACCATGAAGTGCGCTGGCATCTCGATCTGCATACCGCGATTCGTGGTTCGTATCATGCGCGATTTGGCGTGATGCCCCTGAATCCCAATCCGTGGCCTGAGGACTTTATGCACTGGCTGGCGGCAGCAGAAATGGAAGCGCTGGTGTTCCATCGTTCACCGGGCGGGACCTTTACCCATTACAGCTGCGAACACCACGATGCGGCGAGCTGCACGCTGGAACTTGGCAAAGCGCTGCCGTTTGGTGAAAACGATCTTAGCCAGTTTAGCGGGGTGCAGCAGGCGCTGGCAGCCTTGCTGTATGGCGATGCCTTGCCGGAGGTCCGCGAGCAACCGCACCACTATCGCGTGTCGCAGCAACTCACCCGGCACGGTGATAAGTTTGTCCTGCATATGGGACCGGAAACCTTGAACTTCACCGCTTTCCCGCAGGGAACGTTACTGGCGGAAGAGGGGGAGCGGCGTTACTTCGTGCAGCAAGCGCGGGAGTATGTATTGTTTCCCAATCCCAACGTGGCGCCGGGATTACGCGCCGGATTGATGCTGGTGGAAGAGAACGAACAGACGCAGGCGCTGACGCTCTGATTTGCCCTCACCCCAGCCCTCTCCCGCAAGCGGGCGAGGGAGCCGAACGTACGGTCTGAAGATCCATCCGTCGCTCTACCTAATCATTCCCTCTCCCGCTTGCGGGAGAGGGGTAGGGTGAGGGAAAGTAGTACTAACGATCCTGTGCATATTCCGCTATCTGAAAACCGACAATACCGTTACACTCCTCCATAATTCCTGCGTTTTTCCTTTGATTGTCATAAACTTTTTCAATTCTTCACGCATTTCTTCTCTTTCCCTCCATGATTGCCTGAACTCTGTCTTTTATGCTTTCAGGGCTTTACTCAGCCTCTGAGTAGTTGACGTTCAGCGTCGTATGCTTGTTTCCGAAGACGCGACACAGGCTGTCGTCATTAAACTGATAAATAAGGACAATATTATGCGTAAATTAACTTCTGTGTTCCTGGCTACCGCAATGGCACTGGGTGCCGCCAATATCGTCCATGCAGCGGCAGACAACCTGACTCCGCCACCCGCGGGCAGTGAAAAACCGATGCATAAGCCGCCGATGCGCCATCACGGCATGGAGATGATGTTCAAAGGCCTTAACCTGACTGATGCGCAGAAAACGCAGATCAAAACCATCCTGCGTGATGGCCATAAAGATATGAAGCGTCCGTCGCTGGAAGAGCGTCGCGCTGACCACAGCATCATCGCTTCAGATACCTTTGACCGGGCCAAAGCTGAGGCGCAGGCAGAGAAGATGACCGCGAATGCGAAAGATCGCGCTCTGCAGATGATGGAGACTCAGAACAAAATTTATAACGTGCTGACACCTGAACAGAAGAAACAGTACAACGCGAACTTTGAGAAGCGCTTAACCGAGAAAGGTCCGCACGATGGCAAAACGCCGCCACCGCCGGCTGATGCTGAATAAGTTCTTTCGCTAACTGAATAGAGACCGCCGACGTTGTCCACTGCTTTCGATCTTGCATCGATACCTTGGGCAACGTCGGCGGTTTTGTTTTACAGCTCAATCAGCGGGAACACGCCCGATAGCAGCGGGCGACAAAGGATTTTATAGCCGTCATGATCGAAGCCGTGCGAGGCGCGCTGCAGCTGGCGTGCTTCGGCTTCGCTGCTCACCGACCCCAGCCAGAACCAGTGGTCGATCACGTGGATCTGCGTGATATCTGCACCACGTTCAACCATGCCAACCGGGCCTTGCCAAGGCCAACACATGATGCGCATCTGCTCTAACGCGGCATGCAAACGCTGCTGATGCTCAGCGACCGACTCCTTGCCACAGCAAGCACCCGCGCAGCGCTTAAGGGCGGCACGAAAACAGCCGCGCCCTGGACGCAAAGACTCCAGCCCCAGCAAACCGTGACACAGGCGTTGCTCATCGGCGATGGTTTTCAGCTTCTCCAGCGCGGCAAACCGGCTGCGAAACAGGCCGTACAGATTGGGTGAACGCGAGAAGTCGAGATCTTTGGCATACACCACCTGCGGTGCACCCTCGCCTAACTGTAGCGAGCAGAGCTGACGATTCTTGCGCAGACGCTTGTTGAACAGCGGCTGCTGGGTTTTGATCATCTGCGCTTCCAGCAACTGCGCGCCCACATCGCCGGCGGTGGGGATCCAGCTAACGCGCCGCGCCTGACGCAGCATGCTGGCTTCATCTGGCGTGCGAAAATGCGCCATTACCCGACTACGCAGGTTGACGCTTTTGCCGATATACAGCGGCAGATTTTCGCTTTCACCGTGAAAGGTATACACGCCCGGCTGATTGGGTAAGCCTTCCAGCCACTGACGTAGATGTTCAGGATATTGATAGATTGCTGCCGCATCGAAATCGAGGCGGTGGCTGGCTGCACGTCTGACCAAAGCACACTCCGATTACTGGTTGTCCATCCAGTATATCAAACTGTGCTTTTTCTCGCCAGTCAGCGGTTAGGAGAAAGTTTCCCGCAACGACGGCGGGAAACGGGGCGCGCTTACTTCTTCCAGAAGTCGTCGAACACGGTGATCGGCGGGCGACGTTTATGCTCGGTTTTCAGATACCAGCCTTCAATGGTTTTGGCCGCGGCGGCATCAATGGTTTTGCCTTCCAGATAAGCATCAATTTGCTGATAGGTGACGCCAAGCGCCACTTCATCCTGCAAGCCTGGGCGATCGTCTTCCAGATCGGCGGTAGGATGCTTGAGATAAAGGTGCTCCGGGCAACCCAACGTTTTTAGCAGCTGTTTGCCCTGGCCTTTGTGCAAGCGGAAGATGGGGTTGATATCGCTGCCGCCGTCACCGTATTTGGTGAAGAAACCGGTGATGGCTTCCGCCGCATGGTCAGTGCCGACCACCACGCCTTTGGTCATGCCGGCGATGCTGTACTGCGCTTTCATACGTTCACGGGCTTTTTCATTACCACGTACGAAATCCGATACGCTAATACCGGCCTCTTTCAGTGCGCGCTCGCTGGCCAGAATCGCTTCTTTGATATTCACCACCAGCGTGCGATCCGGCTGGATAAAGGCTAGCGCGTCCTGACAATCCTGCTCATCGGCCTGCACGCCATAGGGCAAGCGGACAGCGATAAAGGTGTAATCGTTATCGCCGCTCTCTTCACGCAGCTCACGAATCGCGGTTTGCGACAGGATGCCGGTGAGAGTGGAATCCTGTCCGCCGCTGATACCGAGCACCAGCGTTTTCAAAAAGGGATGGGCTTTCAGGTAAGACTTCAGAAAATCAACGCTGACGCGGATCTCCTGCTGCGGGTCGATAACGGGCTTAACCCCAAGGGCTTCAATGATTTCCTGTTGCAAAGACATGAATCTCTCCTCAAGTCAGTAGCCTGACGGCACAATGCGAATCATCTGCTAAAGCTAACGCCTCTGTCGGCAAACAACAAGCCGCACGGTTTGTTGTGCGGATTATTTGCTGGCAAATCAGACGTTTTTTGACTTCTGTACTAACAAATTGAACGACACAATCGCCAGCATAAAGCAGCCAAAAATAGTGCCCGTCATGCTCACCACCGATGTGCCACCAAGGCCAGTGATCGGTACGCTGATGGCGCCAAAGGTGAACATGCCCACGCCAATTACGGCGGAAGCGCTGCCCGCGCGTTGCCCCTGGCTCTGCATCGCCAACGATGAGGCGGTAGTGGCAATAACACCATTACTGGCAATGGTGAAGAACAGGGCGACCAACAGAATCGGCAGCGCCGCTCCCGTTAGTCCCGCCAGCAGCAAGCAGCTGGATGCGACGAAGGCCAGCGTCAGACCGCCTTTCAATACGCGATATTCGCCCCACAGCGGACACAGGCGCGCACTGGTTTGTGATGCAATAATCAGGCCGAGGCCGTTGGCAGCAAAACAGAAGCTGAAGGCCTGCGGTGTCAGACCATACAGTTGTTGCAGCACAAACGGCGAAGCGCCGATGTAAGCGAACATGCCGGACATCATAAAACCCTGCGTCAGGCAGAAGCCCATAAACTGACGGTGCGTCACCACCTGGCCCAGCGCTGCCCATGCGGAAAAAATCGAGCCCTGGCTGCGGCGTTCGGCGGGTAAGGTTTCATGCAATTTCCAGCGCGCGAGGAAAATCAACACCACGGCGATACAGCCCAGCACCACAAAGATGCCGCGCCAGTTTAGTACTGTCATTAACGCGCCGCCCAGTACCGGTGCACCAATCGGTGCCAATCCGTTGACCAACATCAGTAGCGCAAAGAAACGCGTTAATTCATGGCCGCTATACATGTCACGAGCAATCGCGCGCGACAGTACCGCGCCGCCTGCGCCCGCCAATCCTTCAAACAGACGCGCTATCAGCAACGCGTTGATGTCCTTGGCCAGCGCACAGCCAATTGAGGCAATAAACAGCAGCACCAGCGATAACAGCAGCGGCCGGATGCGGCCAAATTTGTCACTCATCGGCCCAAACAGCAGCTGGCCCGCGCCAAGACCGAGCAGGCCGGCGGTCAAACTCAGTTGCGCGGTGGCGGTTTCCGTTTGCAAATCACGCGCCAGTTCCGGCAGGGCAGGCAGGTAAAGATCGATACAAAGTGGCCCGAGCGCAGCGAGCAGGCCAAGCGTAATGGCATAAGCCAGGCGGTTAGAAGGTGCAGGTGTCATTTATCCTCTGTCTTAATTCATCACTATCGGTATTTTTTCGCGGGGGATTATACGAAGCGTAGCGCGCCAACACAGCATTTTTACGAAAACCTAACGCTTCGGATTTTGGTGAAATTTATCCCATAAAGTTGATAAATCTGGATTTATGTTCCAGGCTTATCTCACATGGACAAAAAAACGAGGAACAACAACATGAATAAAGTGATGGGATGTATCGCTGCCGCTATGACGCTGGCAGCCCTGTCGGGTTGTACGACTTATGACAAAGCTGAAAGCTACGTGACCAAGCCAGTAGTGAAAGATGTGAAGAAAGGGATGACGCGTGATCAGGTGCGCCAGATTGCCGGTCCAGCCTCCACGGAGATCACCATGGTTCACGCGCGTGGTACTTGCCAGACTTATGTCATTGGCGAGCGCGATGGCAAACCTCAGACCTACTTCGTGAGCTATAACGATACCGGTCGCGTGATGAATTATGGCTTCCAGAGCTGTAAAGATTACGATACCGATCCGCAAGCGGCTCAGTAAGCGCAGCAGTAGAATTATAAACGGCCCGTCATTGACGGGCCGTTTTTCGTTGTCGCGCTTATAAACCGTAAGGGCGTGGCACTTCGACATAATCGCCGCCAATCTCGCGCTGGTAGTAATGACCTTCCTGCACGTAGTAGCGCTTGCCGTTGAAATCCAGCACGCGCATCCCGCCGCCGGGCGGCGCTTTAGGCGGCTGGACCACCACGTAGGTGTCGCCCTGACGCTGATAGTAGTTGCCGTTTAGCACGTAATAGGTCAGTCCCCCCAGTAGCACGGCGGTTGCCGCTTCCGGTAAGAAGCGCAACGGGCCCGGGCCGCCCCAATGCGGGCCTCCACCCCAATGTGGACCTGGGCCGGGACCCCAACCGCCGGGATGAGCGAAACTGATAGCTGGCGTTAATAAGGTTAACGCCAGCAGCGAGGCGATAACTTTTTTCATCGGTGATTCTCCTGCTGTGATGAGCAGCAGAATTGGCTTTCCTGAGGGAAAACTCAAGCGAAAAGCCGTCGATTTTTCCTCTGTTTACCACGCTTAACGCTTTCCTGACGCTGGCACCATGATTGGGGCGAATTCGACAGAAAAAGGCAAAAAAAACGGCAGACCTTGCGGCCTGCCGTTATCGAAATCATAAGACGTTAGCGATGCGCCAGTTCGGCGTGCTCGTCGCTCTCCAGCACTTGCTTGTCGGTCAAACCGAGCCAGCGACTGGTCAGTGAACCGGCGGTCATTGAGCCGTTAACGTTGAGCGCGGTACGGCCCATATCGATCAGCGGCTCGATGGAGATCAGCAGTGCGACCAGCGTCACTGGCAGGCCCATCGCGGGCAGCACAATCAGCGCGGCGAAAGTTGCACCGCCACCGACGCCCGCAACACCCGCAGAGCTCAGCGTGACAATCCCCACCAGCGTGGCAATCCACATCGGATCAAACGGGTTGATACCCACCGTAGGCGCAACCATCACCGCCAGCATGGTGGGATAGAGACCCGCACAACCGTTCTGACCAATAGTGGCACCGAACGAGGCTGAGAAGCTGGCGATAGATTCCGGCACACCAAGACGACGCGTTTGCGTTTCCACGTTCAGTGGAATACTCGCGGCGCTGGAGCGGCTGGTGAAAGCGAAGGTAATCACCGGCCACACTTTACGGAAGAAGCGCATTGGGTTGATGCCGTTGACCGACAGCAGCAGCGCGTGCACAGCAAACATGATCGCCAGGCCGAGGTAAGAGGCCACCACGAAACCACCTAGCTTGATGATGTCCTGCAGGTTAGAACCCGCCACGACTTTGGTCATCAGCGCCAGCACACCGTACGGCGTCAACTTCATGATCAAGCGCACCAGCTTCATCACCCACGATTGCAGGGTATCGATCGCCACCAGTACGCGCTCGCCCTTAGCCTTGTCATCTTTCAGCAGTTGCAGCGCTGCCACACCGAGGAAGGCAGCAAAAATGACCACACTAATGATCGAGGTTGGATTGGCGCCGGCCATATCGGCAAACGGGTTTTTCGGGATGAATGACAGCAGCAGCTGTGGCGTGCTGAGGTCGGCCACTTTGCCCACATAGTTGCTTTGAATCGCACTCAGACGCGCGGTTTCCTGCACGCCTTGTACCAAACCTTCAGCACTCAGGCCAAACAAGCCGGTCACCATTACGCCGACCAGCGCAGAAATCGCTGTGGTGAACAACAGCACGCCAATGGTCAGTACGCTGATTTTGCCCAACGATGATGCATTATGCAGACGCGCTACCGCACTCAGGATAGAGGCGAACACCAGCGGCATCACAATCATTTGCAGCAGTTGAACGTAGCCGTTACCGACGATGTTGAACCAGCCAATCGATGCTTTTACCGTGGCGCTGTTTTCGCCGTAAATGGTTTGCAGCGCCAGACCGAAAGCCACGCCCAATACCAAACCGGTCAATACGCGCTTTGACAGGCTCCAGCTTTGATTACCAATGCGATTCAGCAGAATCAGCAGCGCGACAAACGCCACGATGTTAATAATTAGGGGAATATCCATGCTCAACTCCAGAAGGTGCTGCGCCATGAGATTATGATGGCGCAGAAAACAGTAAGTCCCCTTTAGGGAATATTGGGAATGTTATCAGTTCAGTGCGGAGCGGGCTTATACCCAAAAAGAATGTTTTATAACTTTATCGCTTGAATTGTCGGGTTATTGACCGTTTTGACCATTAACCAGCCGACCGACGCCATTTTGTAGCGTATTAAACAGCTGTTCCGGCCAACCATTAGCACCAAAAGAGGGCAGCCCGGGTGGGAACCACAGAGCATAACCGACTAATGCCAGGCAAAGCGCACGCTCAAATTGGTTACCTTTCTGGCTATTCAGTATCGGTAAACGGAAGCGCCAGCGGCAGGGCCATAACAAGGGTACGCCCGCTGGCGTTAGCATGTCGGCGACGATATGGCTGAGATAACCCAGCGTCATCCCCTGCAGCACATCGGCGGGGAGAAACCAGTTGGCGGGCACATTGATCTGAAATAGCCATAAGCTGAGCGCCACGGCCAGCAAACTGTGGGTAAAACCGCGATGGCCAAAAGCGCGGGCAATCGGATGCGATAGCCACCTCAGCCGCTGGCCTAATACGGATTTCGGGTGATCGATATCGGGCAGCAGGCAGGTGAGAAGCGCAGCAGGCACTAAATGCCACCAATCGGCGCTGGCCATCACTGGCGTCAGTTCCGCGCGCTTGGCAAAAATGGCGCTGGCAATGGCAAAGATAATATGGCCTTCGGCCGTCATGATAAAACCTGGCTGCATAAAACTGTCGATGCATCCAGTATAGGGATTTATCCAGTGAATGAGAATGGTGACGCTGTAACGAAGCGTTAATAATTTTGGCATTCCCGCGCCACAATGACGCGGGAAAAGAACGGGTTAGCTTAGCGTGCTAACCATCCGCCATCGACGGCTAAAGTGTAACCCTGGACATAATCCGAGGCGCTGGAGGCGAGGAACACGATGGGACCCATCATATCGTCCGGCATGCCCCAGCGACCTGATGGAATGCGGCCGAGAATCTCCTCGTTGCGCGATTCGTCACTGCGCAGCTGTTCGGTGTTGTTAGTTGCCATGTAGCCCGGCGCGATGGCATTGACGTTAATGCCGTGTTTCGCCCACTCGTTGGCCATCAGGCGGGTTAATCCCATGACCGCACTTTTCGAGGCGGTATAAGACGGCACGCGAATCCCGCCCTGGAACGAGAGCATGGAGGCGATGTTGATGATCTTGCCGCCGTTGCCTTGCGCGATAAACTGCCGCGCCACCTGCTGCGACAAGAAGAACAGGCTTTTGCTGTTGATGTTCATCACATCGTCCCAATCCTGCTCACTGAAGTTAAGTGCATCTTCGCGGCGAATAATGCCGGCGTTATTGACCAGAATGTCGATATGCCCGGCCTGTGCGACAGCCTGTTGCACAATCTGTGGCACGACGGCGGGTTTAGTGAGATCGGCCTGAATTGACCAGAAGCGACGGCCTAACGCCTCGACTTTGGCCTGGGTATCATCTGGCCCCGCGCGATTGACGCCAATGATGTCACAGCCCGCTTGCGCCAGCCCGAGTGCCATGCCCTGACCTAATCCGGTGTTACAGCCGGTCACCAGCGCGATTTTGCCTTCAAGATTAAATGCGTTGAGTATCATGCTTCGCTCCTTGTTAGCGCAGCGCGCTGATGTTGACGTGATCCATGTCATCGAACACCTGGTTTTCACCCACCATGCCCCAGATAAAGGTATAGCGTTGCGTTCCAACGCCAGCATGAATTGACCAGCTGGGTGAAATCACCGCCTGTTCGTTGTGTACTAACAAATGACGCGTCTCCTGCGGCTGGCCCATCATATGAAACACGGCGCTGTCATCGGCCATATCAAAGTAGAAATAGACCTCCATACGCCGCTCGTGGGTGTGGCACGGCATGGTATTCCACAGATTACCGTCATCGAGACGCGTTAGTCCCATTGTCAGTTGGCAGGTCGGCAGCACGTCCGGCACGATGAATTTATTAATGGTGCGACGATTGGAGGTGGCGGCATCGCCTAAGGTGGCTTTTACGGCCTCGTCGAGGGTGATTTTCTTGTCTGGGAAGTGAGTATGTGCTGGCGCGCTGTTGTAGTAAAACTTCGCGGGCTGATGAGCATCGCTACTGTGGAATATCACGCTCTGTGCACCTTGCCCCACGTACAGCGCTTCCTGCTGGCCAATCTCCCAGGTTTTGCCGTCTACCTCAATTACACCTGGCCCACCAATATTGATGACACCCAGTTCGCGGCGCTCAAGGAAGTAGCTGACGCCCAACTGTTTACCTACTTCATGACCGATGGTCACCGCTTTATGCACCGGCATTACGCCGCCGATGATGATGCGATCGATATGGCTGTAAGTCAGGGTGTAGTTATCGGCGTCGAAAATTTTTTCGATCAGAAACTCGCGGCGTAAACCGGTGGTATCCAGGGTTTTGGCATGATCGCTGTGAATGCTTTGACGTACGTCCATCTCAGGCCTCTCAAGAGTCAAAGGAATGGTCCCGATGCGGGTCTTCGGGCATCTTAGGCAGGATGAGACATGAATTCAATAAAAATGAAACGATGTTTTATTTATTTGCGTGATCGATCAACTTGCATAAAAAAGCCCGCGTTGAGCGGGCTGCGATTAACCGTGCAGATGTTCAGGTCTGAGTTGGGTAAGATCCGTAAGAATGATGTTCGCCAGTGACCAGCGCGCATCGTCACGATGCTCGGGCGCGGGCACCACAATCGAACGCATCCGTGCGGCTTTGGTCGCAATCATGCCGTTGAAAGAGTCTTCCAGCGTGACGCAGTTGAGCGGATCAATACCTAATTTTGCTGCGGCGTCGAGATAGACCTGCGGATGCGGCTTGCTGTAGGGCAACGCTTCGGCGGAGGCCAGCACATCAAAGTATTTCCGCAAGTCGAACATCGCCAACACGCGTTCCAGCATGTGCAACGGTGAGGCGGAGGCAAGGCCAATTTTCAAACCTTGCTGCTGGCACAATTGCAGCGCCTGTTCCACGCCGGGCAGCAGTGGCCGCGTCTCTTCCACCAGCGCCAGCGCGCGGGCGATAATGCGATTGGTCACTTCCTGCTGATCCGGCCCCTGCCACGGCAACGCTTCGAACCACATACGCACGGTTTGATCGATGCGCAGGCCTAACGTATCCGGCAACTCGTGGCGGCGGGTGATATCCACACCGAGGCTGGCGAAAATATCCAACTCTGCCCGATCCCATAGCGGTTCGGAGTCGATCAGCAATCCGTCCATATCAAAAATGGCGGCCAATACAGGACGACGATATGACATACAACAGCTCCCTTTGAAATTTGGTTTACCTTAGCATGAGACCTGCAGAAAGCCGACTGACGGCAGGCCACGCATTTTTCAGGAAAAATGGCGTTAGTGCAGGTAGACTTAGGCAAACTATTTTTGGTTCAGGGAGACACCATGACTTACCAACAGGCTGGCCGCATCGCCATCCTTAAGCGTGTGGCTGGCTGGGTGATTTTCATACCGTCACTGCTATCCACCATCATTTCGCTGCTGGGCTATATGTTTAAGCACAGTGAAAAGCAACCAGGCATTGATGCGGTGATGCTCGATTTTGTCCATGTCATGGTCGATATGGTGAAGTTCAATACACCGTTTCTCAATGTATTCTGGCAAAACTCACCGGTGCCGGAATTTAACGGCGGCGCGAATATCGGATTCTGGCTGATCTACATCCTGATTTTTGTCGGCATCGCCTTACAGGCATCTGGTGCTCGGATGTGGCGTCAGTCGCGCCATATTAAAGAGGGAATTGAGGATCAGCTGATCCTGGAACAGGCTAAAGGCAGTGAAGGGCGCACGCGCATGCAACTGGAAGAGAAAATTCACATTCCACGCCACACCATTTTTTTGCAGATTTTCCCGCTTTATATCTTGCCTATCGTTATCGCTATCGCCGGGTATTTCGTGCTTAAGCTGCTCGGTATGCTGTAAAACGTCAGGCCGGTTTGGCCTGACGAGCTCCCAATACATCTTCATCTAACAACTGGCCGATGGCGAACTGGGCTTCGCCCGTCCAGTTGCCGCCGAACACGTTAGCGCGATTGAGCAAGTAATAGAGCTGATAAACCGGCTGACGCTGTGAGAAACCCTCTGCCAGCGGCCAAACAGCATGGTAGCCATCATATATCTGGCGTGGTAGGTCAGCGTAATAACTCAGCATGGCCAGATCGCATTCACGATCGCCCCAGTAACAGGCGGGATCGAACAGCCACGGGCCGTTGACGCTACCTGCACAGTTGGCTGGCCATAGATCGCCGTGTAGTAAAGAGGGCTGCGGATGATGGTTGGCTAAAGCGCGCTGTACGCAATCGACAATCAGCTCGGTATTGCCATAATGCACGCCCTTCTCAGCGGCCAGCTGGAGCTGCCAGCCGATGCGTTGCTCAGCAAAGAACACCGACCAGCGACGTAACCAGCTATTCGGCTGCGGCGAGGTGGTGATGTTGTTGTCGTAATCGAGACCAAATTGCGGTTGCTCGCTCCATTGATGCAGGTGCGCGAGTTGCTGACCGAGCTGGAAGGCGCTCTTGTCGTTTAAGGGTTCGGGCGCAATATACTCCAGGAGCAGGAAGCTGGTATCGCGATCGTTGCCGACGCCATACACTTTTGGCACGCGCACCGTTTGCGTGCGTGCCAGCAAATCAAGTTGATCCGCTTCCCAACTAAACAGCGTGAGCATGTCGCGAGTATTACATTTGACGAACACCTCCAATTCCCCGTAACGGATACGCCACGCAGGGTGAACGTCGCCGCCGGGAAGTTCCTGGCGTTCAGTAATTTCGGCATCGCCGGCGTATTCGCTTAACAGACGACTAATGGTTGACCACATCGGGTAATCCTCTTTATTCGCTGCGTAAGTTCGATTGTAACGCGCAAAACTTCAGCAAACCTGACGTCGATGCGGTTTTTTACAATGCGTCAGGATTGGTTTTTCAGAAATGCTTCCAGCGTAGTGACTTCAACCTCGGGTTTATGGTCCAGCGCAATTTGGGCATATCCCGCCGCTTGCTCAGCAACGTCATGTTCCTCTAAGGCGCTGACGATACCAAAGCTGTTGGTGCCAAGTTCATGCGGATGGCCGTCATTATCGTTTAATGAGGTGCTATATCCGCCATTAATCATGGCGCTGTTAACGGACTGCAAGTCACCCAAGCCATTTTCCTGGTATTTCAACGTGACAATGTAACGTTTTAGGTCATGGTCACTCATTATTCACCTCATTGTTATCGAACAGATTTCAGCGTAGACCAGCAGGCTGAATAGAGCGAATTTCGAGCAATTTATTGCTTTGCGTGAGACGTAAATCTGCGTCAAGAGAGTTAAGAGAATTCTTGTTGTTTTTGGGCTGCTATTTGGTTATTTGCCCCCTATAATGCGCAACGAAAATGGGAGAAATCCCATTAAATGAGCGCTCCAGCGGCTTTCCTGGCTTTTTTTGTGAGTACATGCTTTTTTACAAAACTTACGCTAAATTGCATTGCTTGGCCGGAGAAACGCTTCAAACTCTTCGTTTTTTAAACTGTCGTACGGATTACTTTTAATGAAAGCCTTCAACAAGCTGTCCGCTATTTTATTGCTCTCTGCTGGAGCATTTTGTCACCAGGCATTGGCAGATAACGCCGTTTTCACCTCAATGGATGACCCTTCCACGGCGAAAAAACCGTTTGAAGGCACTGCGTCAGCGGGTTATCTGGCTCAAACCGGTAACACCACCAGCTCTTCGCTGAGTGCTGCTACCAATATGACGTGGTACCAAACCAACACCGCATTGAGTCTCTGGGGCAATGCTTCAAACAACTCATCTAACGATGAGCGTTCATCTGAGACCTATAACATCGGTGGTCGTAGCCGTTACAACCTTAATAGCGCTGATTACCTGTTTGGTCAGGCGAGCTGGTTAAGCGATCGTTTCAACGGTTATGATTCACGCGACGTGCTGACAGCCGGTTACGGTCGTCAGATCCTCAACGGTCCGGTTCACTCACTGCGTGCTGAATTCGGTCCGGGTGTACGTTACGATGATTTCCGCGAAGGCGGTCATGAAACCAAAGCGCTGGGTTATGGCGCAGTGAGCTACCAGTGGCAGCTGACGGATACCACCAAGTTTATTCAGGGTGTATCTGTGCTGAGCAGCTTCGGTGAAGACACCACGCTGAACTCAGAAACCGCGTTACAGGTGGCTATCAATGATCACTTCGCACTGAAACTGGGTTATAACGTGACCTGGAATAACAACCCACCAGAATCTGCGCCCGATCGTACCGATACTAAAACCACGATCCAGCTCTCATACGCGATGTAAGCGAGCCGTGTGTGAATCACCGCTGCCAGGCCTGCGCCTCGCGGCGGTTTTTTTTATTTCTCTTTAGCTTAGCGAATCTCCGCACGGGTTTTGATCGGCGGCGAAAGCTGCTATTATCATCGCCGCTTTACATTCCTGGCGTCATTCCGACAACGTGGGTCTGACATCACGCCGGGTTACACACTACGAAACTCAGTTTTGCATGTAGGCTTTCGTGTGGCTTACCACTGCATTTAAGGATATGAAATGCCAGTAATTACTCTTCCTGATGGCAGCCAGCGCAGCTTTGACCGTCCCGTTAGCGTGATGGATATCGCTCTGGATATTGGACCGGGTTTGGCGAAAGCCTGTATCGCCGGTCGCGTGAATGGCGAGTTGGTTGATGCGGTTGATCCCATCACCGAAGATGCTCAGGTAGCGATTATTACCGCTAAAGACGACGCCGGTTTAGAAATCATTCGTCACTCGTGTGCACACCTGTTAGGGCATGCGATTAAGCAGCTGTGGCCAAACACCAAGATGGCTATCGGCCCGGTGATCGATAACGGTTTCTATTATGACGTCGATCTGGAACATACGTTAACTCAGGAAGATCTTGAGCTGCTGGAAAAACGTATGCACCAGCTGGCTGAAAGCAATTATGATGTTGTTAAGAAGAAGGTGAGCTGGCAGGAAGCACGTGACGTGTTTGCCGAGCGTGGCGAAAGCTATAAAACCACTATTCTTGACGAGAACATCAGCCATGACGACCGTCCTGGCCTGTATCACCATGAAGAATACATCGACATGTGCCGCGGTCCGCACGTGCCGAATATGCGTTTCTGCCATCACTTCAAACTGCAGAAAATCTCCGGAGCTTACTGGCGCGGCAACAGCGATAACAAAATGCTGCAGCGCATCTACGGTACGGCCTGGGCGGATAAAAAACAGTTGGCTGCCTATTTGCAGCGCCTGGAAGAAGCGGCGAAACGCGATCACCGTAAAATCGGTAAGCAGCTTGATCTGTACCACATGCAGGAAGAAGCACCGGGCATGGTGTTCTGGCACAATGACGGCTGGACCATCTTCCGCGAGCTGGAAGTGTTTGTGCGTACCAAGCTGAAAGAGTACGACTATCAGGAAGTAAAGGGTCCGTTCATGATGGACCGTGTGCTGTGGGAAAAAACCGGTCACTGGGAAAACTACAAAGAAGCGATGTTCACCACCTCTTCAGAGAACCGTGAATATTGCATCAAACCCATGAACTGCCCAGGCCACGTGCAGATCTTTAATCAGGGTCTGAAATCCTACCGCGACCTGCCGCTGCGTATGGCGGAGTTTGGTAGCTGCCATCGTAACGAACCTTCAGGTGCGTTACATGGTCTGATGCGTGTACGCGGCTTTACTCAGGATGATGCTCACGTCTTCTGTACCGAAGATCAGGTACGTGATGAGGTGAATAGCTGTATCCGCATGGTATACGACATGTACAGCACCTTCGGTTTTGAAAAAATCGTGGTGAAACTGTCGACCCGTCCGGAAAAACGTATCGGTACCGACGAAATGTGGGATCGTGCGGAAGTGGATTTGGCAGAAGCGCTGAAAGAGAATGACATTCCATTCGAATATCAGCCAGGAGAAGGTGCCTTCTACGGCCCTAAAATTGAGTTTACCCTGTACGATTGTCTCGACCGCGCCTGGCAGTGTGGCACCGTTCAGCTAGACTTCTCCCTGCCAAAGCGTCTGGACGCTACTTTTGTCGGCGAAAACAACGATCGCCAGACACCGGTAATGATTCACCGCGCAATTCTCGGTTCGATGGAGCGCTTTATCGGCATCCTGACCGAAGAGTTCGCTGGATTCTTCCCGAGTTGGTTGGCGCCGGTGCAGGCTGTAGTGATGAATATCACCGACAGTCAGTCAGAATATGTCAGTGAACTGACAAAGAAATTGCAGAATGCGGGCATTCGTGTCAAAGCAGACTTGAGAAACGAGAAGATAGGCTTTAAAATCCGCGAGCACACATTACGTCGCGTCCCTTATATGCTGGTTTGCGGTGACAAAGAGGTGGAAGCAGGCAAAGTTGCCGTGCGCACCCGCCGTGGTAAAGACCTTGGGAGCATGGACGTAGATGTGTTTGTTGAGAAGCTGCAACAAGAGATTCGCAGCCGACATCTTCACCAATTAGAGGAAACAGGTTATTAAAGGCGGAAAACGAGTACAACCGACACGTCCGAACCGTATCAACGGCGAAATCCGAGCCACCGAAGTGCGCTTAACTGGCGTAGACGGTGAGCAACTTGGCATTGTCACCTTGCGTGAAGCCATTGAGAAAGCTGAAGAAGCTGGCGTAGATTTAGTTGAAATCAGCCCGAACGCCGAACCGCCGGTTTGCCGTATTATGGATTACGGCAAGTTCCTTTATGAAAAGAGTAAGTCTTCTAAGGAACAGAAGAAGAAGCAGAAAGTTATCCAGGTTAAGGAAATCAAATTCCGTCCTGGTACCGATGATGGCGACTATCAGGTCAAACTACGCAACCTGATTCGCTTTCTGGAAGAGGGCGATAAAGCCAAAATCACGCTGCGTTTCCGCGGTCGTGAGATGGCGCACCAGCAGATCGGTATGGAAGTGCTTAACCGCGTCCGTAAAGATCTGTGTGAAGACATGGATCTGGCGATTGTCGAATCCTTCCCTTCGAAGATCGAAGGTCGTCAGATGATCATGGTGCTCGCTCCTAAGAAGAAACAGTAGGCCTTCAAGTAATAATGCCGCGCAGCGCTTGCGTTGCGCGGATTTTTATTCGCCTATCTGATTCATTTTATTAACAATGCGAAGTGGATATTTGTAAAAATGCCAAAGATTAAAACTGTACGTGGCGCCGCTAAGCGCTTTAAGAAGACCGCTTCTGGTGGCTTCAAGCGTAAGCACGCAAACCTGCGTCATATTCTGACTAAAAAGTCTACTAAGCGTAAACGTCACCTGCGTCCGAAAGGCATGGTGTCTAAAGGCGATCTGGGTCTGGTTATTGCCTGCCTGCCGTACGCATAAGTAAACTTTTTATAAATTTGCCTGAAAACGTTGCGTAACGGCCATTGGCTTGCAGGGTATAAGGCGTCACAGAATATGATAAAGGAGAGCTCACATGGCTCGCGTTAAACGTGGTGTAATTGCTCGCGCACGTCACAAGAAAATCTTAAAACAAGCTAAAGGCTACTACGGTGCACGTTCACGTGTATACCGCGTTGCCTTCCAGGCTGTTATCAAAGCTGGTCAGTATGCTTACCGTGACCGTCGTCAACGTAAGCGTCAGTTCCGTCAACTGTGGATCGCGCGTATCAACGCTGCGGCTCGTCAGAACGGTATCTCTTACAGCCGTTTCATCAATGGCCTGAAAAAAGCCTCTATTGAAATCGACCGTAAGATTCTGGCTGACATCGCTGTATTCGACAAAGTGACATTTACTGCACTTGTTGAAAAAGCAAAATCAGCTCTGGCGTAAGTCAGTTGAAAAAGGGAGCTTGCTCCCTTTTTTATTACCCGCAACTCGCGCAAAAGATTGACATTTTGGCCGCTGCGCATTTCAATAGTGCGGTTTCTAACATGACAAGGTAACGCAAGCATGAATGCTGCTATTTTCCGTTTCTTTTTTTACTTTAGCGCCTGAACATCAGGGGCTTTTGCGCATAAGAAAAGAAACGAAAAATCGCGCTGAAAGCCTCCCTCGTGGAGGCTTTTTTATTTCTGGCGACACTTAATCGGATCACACGATCCCAACGAGAACTGACCAGCCCGGCTGGAAGAAGAGGAAATCATGTCCCAACTCGCAGACCTGGTGGCCCGTGCCACGGCCGCCATCGACGAGGCGGCGGATATCGCTGCTCTGGACGCCGTGCGCGTCGAATTTTTGGGTAAGAAAGGGCACCTGACGCTGCAAATGACCACGCTGCGCGAATTGCCAGCAGAAGAGCGTCCAGCAGCCGGTGCGGTTATCAACGATGCCAAGCAGCAAGTGCAGGATCGCCTTACCGCGCGCAAAGAGACGCTGGAAAGCGCTGAGCTGAACGCGCGTCTGGCGGCAGAAACCATCGATGTGTCGCTGCCAGGTCGTCGCGTTGAGAATGGCGGTTTGCATCCGGTCACTCGTACCATCGATCGTATCGAAAACTTCTTCGGCGAACTCGGTTTTGCGGTAGTGACCGGTCCGGAAATTGAAGATGATTACCATAACTTTGATGCGCTGAATATTCCGGGGCATCACCCGGCGCGTGCCGACCACGACACCTTCTGGTTTGATGCCACGCGTTTGCTGCGTACCCAAACTTCAGGCGTGCAGATTCGCACTATGAAAAATCAGCAGCCGCCAATCCGCATCATCGCGCCAGGCCGCGTTTATCGTAACGACTACGATCAGACGCACACACCGATGTTCCATCAGATGGAAGGTTTGATTGTCGATAAAGACATTAGCTTCACCAATCTGAAAGGCACGCTGCACGATTTCCTGAACAACTTCTTCGAAGAGAACCTGCAAATCCGCTTCCGTCCTTCTTACTTCCCGTTTACCGAACCGTCTGCGGAAGTAGATGTGATGGGTAAAAACGGCAAATGGCTGGAAGTACTGGGTTGCGGCATGGTGCACCCGAACGTACTGCGCAACGTGGGCATCGATCCGGAAGTGTATTCAGGCTTTGCCTTTGGCATGGGCATGGAGCGTCTCACCATGCTGCGCTACGGTGTGACCGATCTGCGCGCCTTCTTCGAAAATGATTTACGTTTCCTCAAACAATTTAAATAAGGGCAGGTTATCCAATGAAATTCAGTGAACTCTGGTTACGCGAATGGGTAAATCCAGCCCTGGACAGCGCTGCGCTGTCTGAGCAAATCACCATGGCCGGCCTCGAAGTGGATGGCGTCGATCCGGTTGCCGGTGCTTTCACCGGTGTTGTCGTGGGTGAAGTGGTTGAGTGCGGCCAGCATCCGAATGCCGACAAACTGCGCGTTACCAAAATCAACGTTGGCGGCGATCGCCTGCTGGATATCGTTTGCGGCGCGCCAAACTGCCGTCAGGGCCTGAAAGTGGCGGTGGCCACCGTGGGTGCGGTATTGCCGGGCGATTTCAAAATCAAAGCGGCAAAACTGCGCGGCGAGCCGTCTGAAGGCATGCTGTGCTCATTCTCAGAACTGGGCATTTCCGACGATCACAGCGGCATCATTGAGCTGCCTGCTGATGCGCCGATTGGTACCGATATCCGCAGCTATCTGCAGCTGGACGATAACACCATTGAAATCAGCGTCACGCCAAACCGCGCCGATTGCCTCGGCATCATCGGTATTGCGCGTGATGTGGCGGTACTAAACGGTTTACCGCTGACCGCGCCTGCCATTCAGCCGGTCAACGCGACGATTAGCGATACGTTCCCGATTCGCGTTGATGCGAGCGCAGCGTGCCCGCGCTACCTTGGCCGCGTAGTAAAAGGGGTGAATGTGAAAGCAGCCACGCCGTTGTGGATGCGTGAAAAATTGCGTCGCTGCGGTATTCGCTCAATCGATCCGGTCGTCGATATCACCAACTTTGTGCTGCTGGAGCTCGGCCAACCAATGCACGCCTTTGATCTCGACCGCATCGACGGTGGCATTGTGGTGCGCATGGCGAAAGAGGGCGAAGTGCTCACGCTGCTGGATGGTACCGAAGCCAAACTGAGCAGTGATACGCTGGTGATCGCCGATCACCACAAAGCGCTGGCGATGGGCGGCATCTTTGGTGGCGAGCATTCGGGCGTAAATGAAGAGACGCAAAACATCCTGTTTGAGTGTGCCTATTTTGATCCGCTGGCGATTACCGGTCGTGCACGTCGTCAGGGCCTGCATACCGACGCATCGCATCGCTACGAGCGTGGTGTCGATCCCGCGCTGCAGCACAAGGCGATTGAGCGTGCCACACAGCTGCTGCTGGAGATCTGTGGCGGCGAAGCCGGCCCGGTTATCGATCAAACTGACGCGAATGCGTTGCCGCCGCGCGCCACCATCACGCTGCGTCGTGAAAAGCTTGACCGTTTAATTGGCCACGTCATTGCCGACGATCAGGTGACCGATATCCTGACGCGTCTCGGTTGCGAAGTGACGGTGGGTAGCGGTGAATGGCAAGCCGTAGCGCCAAGCTGGCGCTTCGATATGGCTATCGAAGAAGACCTGGTGGAAGAAGTGGCTCGCGTGTACGGCTACAACAACATCCCCGATGTGCCGGTAAAGGCCAGCCTGATCATGACGCAGCATCGCGAAGCCGATCTGTCGCTGAAACGCGCGAAAAATCTGTTGGTTGATAAAGGCTATCAGGAAGCGATTACTTATAGCTTCGTTGATCCAAAACTGCAGCAACTGCTGCATCCAGGTGAAGAAGCCCTGATTCTGCCAAGCCCGATCTCAAGCGACATGTCGGCGATGCGCCTATCGTTGTGGACCGGTTTGCTGGGGGCGGTGGTGTACAACCAAAACCGTCAGCAGGGCCGCGTGCGCCTGTTTGAGAGCGGTTTGCGCTTTGTACCTGATACACAGGCCGATCTGGGCATTCGCCAGGATCTTATGCTGGCCGGTGTTTTAAGCGGTAATCGCTACGAAGAGCATTGGGATCTGGCGCGTCAGACGGTTGACTTCTATGATTTGAAAGGCGATTTAGAATCGCTGCTGGATTTGACCGGTAAACTCGATGAGATTTCCTTCCGTGCGGAAGCCAATCCGGCGCTGCACCCAGGACAAAGCGCCGCAATTTATTTACACGGTGAACGAATCGGATTTATCGGTGTGGTTCATCCAGAGCTGGAACGTAAGCTGGATCTTAATGGTCGCACCTTAGTGTTTGAACTGCTTTGGAATAAGGTCGCAGACCGCGTCCTGCCTGATGCGCGCGAGATTTCACGCTTCCCGGCAAACCGTCGCGATATCGCTGTGGTGGTGGCTGAAAACGTGCCAGCAGCAGATATCATTGCGGAGTGTAAGAAAGTTGGCGTAAATCAGGTAGTTGGCGTAAACTTGTTTGACGTGTACCGTGGTAAGGGCGTAAACGAAGGTGAAAAGAGCCTTGCGATTAGCCTGATTTTGCAGGATACCAGCCGGACACTCGAAGAAGAGGAGATTGCCGCGACCGTTGCCAAATGCGTTGCGGCATTAAAAGAGCGATTCCAGGCAACCTTGAGGGATTGAACCTATGGCGCTTACAAAAGCTGAAATGTCAGAGTACCTGTTTGAAAAACTCGGGTTGAGCAAACGTGATGCCAAAGAGTTGGTTGAACTTTTTTTTGAAGAGGTTCGCCGCGCGTTGGAAAACGGAGAACAGGTAAAACTGTCCGGATTTGGTAATTTTGATCTGCGTGACAAAAACCAGCGTCCGGGCCGTAACCCGAAGACGGGGGAAGATATTCCTATCACCGCGCGCCGAGTGGTGACATTCCGTCCGGGACAGAAGTTGAAAAGTCGCGTTGAGAACGCGACACCCAAGGATGCTGACTAATTTCAGTACGACAAAAAGGCCGCTTAGCGGCCTTTTTTTTGCCTGAAAACTGGCCGTTCTGCACGATGTATTCACGATGTAAGGATTGCGTAAGCATCCGGAAAATAGGGTGAAAATCGGTCCGCGCCGATAGTGACTGTAGCAACGCTTTTGTTATAACAGCGCCATCACACAGCAACTGGTTTGAATAATGAAGAAGATCGCACTTTTATTAAGCATCCTGTTAGGCATGCCGCTGTTGGCTAGCGCCAATGTTTCCGTCAACATCAACACGCCAGGTGTTTCCATTCATATTGGCGATCAAGATAAGCGTGGCTACTATTGGGATGGTTACGACTGGCGTGCGCCAACCTGGTGGAAGCAGCATCATAACCAGCGTATTGGCACCAAAGGCCCGCACGGTTACTGGAACGGTAACGGCTGGCAGGCCCAGCATCCAGGCAATGGTGCGCACCGGGATAACCCACGCCAGCCACATCAGCAGCCGCAGCATCACGATCAGCGTGATAAGCAGCAGAAGCATGATAATCACGGCCAGCCGATTCCTCCGCATCAGTAATACACGTCCAGCGGCGCCTTCACAGCGCCGCTTTCTTTTTGCTGTAATCCCTCTACAATCAAATCTCTGTTTTCTCAGCCAATCTTATCTATGACTCTGCTGGATCAGCTTGCCCGTCAGGCAAATCGCCGCAGCCAGCGCTGGCTTATCGCACTCAGCGTGCTGTTAGTGCTGCTGATTGGACTTAGCCTGTGTGCCGGTGACAGCTGGATTTCCCCCACCCAATGGTTTTCGGCCAATGGCGATCTGTTCGTCTGGCAACTGCGCATGCCGCGTACGCTGGCAGTGGTGCTGGTTGGCGCGGCGCTGGCGGTATGTGGTGTGGTGATGCAGGCACTGTTCAATAATCCGCTGGCGGAACCGGGCTTGCTTGGCGTGTCTAATGGCGCCGGCATTGGTTTGGTGATGGGCGTGATGCTCGGTAACGGCTCGTTATGGAGCTTAGCGCTGGCGGCGATGGCTGGCGCACTACTGATTACGCTTCTTCTGCTGCATTTCGCGCGCCAACAGTTATCGGTGAGCCGTTTACTGCTAACCGGCGTAGCGCTGGGCATTATCTGTAGCGCGATCATGACATGGGCGGTGTACTTTAGCACCAGCCTCGATCTGCGCCAGCTCATGTACTGGATGATGGGCGGTTTTAGCGGCATTGACTGGCGCTATGGCTGGATGATGCTGGCGCTGTTGCCGGTCACGCTGCTGCTAATTGCTACCGCGCGTACGCTTAACTTATTGGCGCTGGGTGAAACCTCAGCGCGTCAGCTGGGTTTGCCGCTGCTGCTGTGGCGCAATTTGCTGGTACTGGCTATGGGTTGGTTAGTCGGCGTTAGCGTGGCGATGGCCGGCGCAATTGGCTTTGTTGGCCTGGTCATTCCGCATCTATTACGCCTCAGTGGTTTAAGCGATCACCGCTATTTGCTTCCGGCGGCAGCGTTGGCGGGTGCGGCGGTACTGCTCGGCGCAGATATTATTGCTCGCCTGGTTTTAACCTCGGCCGAACTGCCGATCGGTGTGGTAACCGCCACGCTCGGCGCGCCGCTGTTTATCGTGTTATTAGTGAAGTCTTCGCGCTAGCTTTGGCTGGCAACGTGTTATCAACAACAGGAATCGACTATGAGCATTTATCAAACTGAACTGGTCACGCTGGATGGAGAGAAAACCACGCTGGCAGCATATGAAGGAAAAGTATTGCTGGTGGTGAATGTGGCCTCAAAATGTGGCCTGACGGCGCAGTATGAGCAGCTGGAATCGTTGCAAAAAGCCTGGCAGGATAAAAATTTCAGTGTGCTCGGTTTCCCGTGCAATCAATTCCTCGAGCAAGAGCCGGGCAGTAACGAAGAGATCAAAACCTTCTGCAGCACCACTTACGGCGTTACCTTCCCCATGTTTGATAAAACCGATGTCAACGGTGAACAGCGTCATCCGCTGTATGCGCAGCTGACGGTGGCACAACCGGTTGCGCAGCGTCCGGAAGGCAGCGGGTTCCTCGAACGTATGGAGAGTAAAGGCCGTGCACCTAAAGCGCCGGGCGATATTCTGTGGAACTTCGAGAAATTCCTCATCAATAAGCAGGGCCAGGTGATTGCCCGCTTCTCACCGGATATGACGCCGGATGACCCGATCATTCTGAAACGCGTTGAGCAGGCGCTGGCAGAGTAAATGGTGCTGCAGTGCCACGGAGCCAGCGTCTCAGGGCGACTGGCTCCGGTCGAACTTTGCGTCAACGCCGGTGAACTGGTGCACCTGGTTGGGCCGAACGGTGCCGGCAAAAGTACGCTGCTGGCGATGCTGTCAGGCTTGTTGCCGAGCCAGGGCAGCATGCTGATCGGCGGTACAGCGCTGGCGGCGCTTAGCGGGGCGGCGTTGGCGCAGCTGCGTGGCTGGCTGCCTCAGCAGCAGATGGCGCCGGGACAGATGCCGGTGTGGCACTATCTGCGTATGCACATCGCGCTACTCACGGCTGAAACCGACGATGTTTTACAAGACGTACTGGCCCAACTGGGGCTACAAGACAAGCTGACCCGCAGTGTGACGCAGCTTTCCGGCGGAGAGTGGCAACGGGTGCGTCTGGCTGCCGTGGTGCTACAGGTCCATCCGGCGCTTAATCCACGCGGCAAGCTGCTGCTATTAGATGAACCAATGAGTGCGCTGGATGTGGCGCAGCAGCGGGCAGTCGATAAGCTGCTGGCTGAGCTGTACCGTAGCGGTCTGGCAATTGTCGCCAGCGGCCACGACCTTAATCACAGCCTGCGCCATGCCGACCGCGTGTGGTTGATGCATCGGGGCGAGGTGGTTAAACAGGGCAGGGCCAGCGCGGTGTTAACTGCGGCACAATTAGCGCCACTCTATCAAACTCCGTTTGAACAAATCGATACCGCACAAGGTCCGCTGCTGTTTATTCCCTGACAGAGCATTGCGTGCCGTAGCGCTTTGCCGCTAAAGTGTCAGCCGGACAAGGAATGAAGGAAAACGCTGATGCGGCTGACGATTTTTATTTTGGCACTGTTGCTGGCCGGTTGTAGCCATCATGCACCGCCGCCGAATGGTCGTCTGTCCGATTCCATCACCGTAATTGCCCAGCTCAACGAGCAGCTTAGCCGCTGGCGTGGCACGCCCTATCGCTACGGCGGTTTAAGTCGGGGTGGTGTCGATTGCTCGGGTTTTGTCTATCTCACTTTCCGCGATAAATTCGACATGCAGCTACCGCGTTCGACTATCGATCAAACCGACATTGGTACCCGTATCAATAAAGACGATCTGCTGCCTGGCGATCTGGTGTTCTTCAAAACCGGTAGTGGAGAAAATGGTTTGCATGTGGGTATTTATGATACCGACAACACCTTTATTCACGCCTCTACCAGTCAGGGTGTGATTCGCTCCTCGCTGGACAATGTTTACTGGCGCAAAGTATTTTGGCAGGCGCGTCGCATCTAAACGTGGATCTGTTTGAGCATTAAAAGCGCGAAAAAATAAGGGTTATTCACCCTGAATTAAATCCGAATTGTGCCGATATTTAACTATCATTTAAAATGGCACTTTACCCGCCATTGATTTAATACTAAAAATAAAGCGTAATTTTATTTAATTGGTATGGACATTAACCCCGGCTTATTTGGCTTAAGTATTATTTGCGGCTTAAACCGACGTAATAAGACTGAAAACGGCATCTCTTCAAACGTTTGGTCCTATTGCCTGGTTGTTTTCGTTGATATACGATGCGCCAATTGCCATTGCTTCTGGCTTGTAAAATGAAAGTCCATCTGTCTGCCGACTATCAGTCGGAAACCTGGTTTTATCCAGTTTATTCTCTGACGGGCCAGCTGACTGCGGTCGAGCTGGTTACGCAATTTGTCCACGACAGCGCACCTATTACGCTGCCGCAGGATTTGCTGTTGCCGCAGCTGGATGATGCGCAGCAATTACGTCTGTTACAGAGCCAACTTTCATTGCTGGAAAAGTACCGCGACTTTTTTGAGCTCAATCAAATTATCGCTTTGGTTCGTATTGATGATTCTATGGCAAATACACTTTTAGCCAGCGAGTTTCTGTTAAGAAAGTTCAAACAAATTCCTTTTATTGTTTTGGATATCAGCGAAACGTTTCCGCAATTGGCATTGGGTAAATCCCATCCTCTGTTAGCGGCGTTGCAACACGAATTTCGTTTATCGCTTTCACAATTTGGCGCAGGAAAAGCACCGGCAAATGCGGTGTACGATAATCTGTTTAGCGTCCTGAAACTGGATAAAGCCTTTATTCAGGGGTTGGCTAAGCGCGCTTCCTTTACGCCATTTATTCAAACGGTTATCGATACTTTCTCTGATTTTGCAGAGCAGATCATTATTTGCGGTGTCGACGATAATCAAATGATGGAAAAGATGAACACGCTTAGCGGTGCGCAGCTGCAGGGCAGTCTGTTCCCGGTGGTTAAGGCCGAACGCTTGAACGATCTGATTTATTCCGACCTTGATTTACCCACGCCTTCGCAGCAGTAATCCTTTCGCCTGTCTTCCGCGCCGCGTCGGCGTTACACTCTGCTTTATCTTAAAACTCAATGCTGGTGCCTTGTTAAAGTGCACCTTCAGGAGTATCGATGCAATTTACCAATAGTTGGCAGCAAGAATTACCCGGATTCTACACCGCGCTGCCGCCGACGCCGCTGGCGGGTGGACGGCTGTTTTATCACAATGCACCGCTGGCGCAAGAGATGGGGGTAGACGATGCGCTCTTTGCCGGCAACGGCCACGGCGTATGGTCAGGACGTGAGCTGCTGCCCGGCATGTCGCCGCTGGCACAGGTTTACAGCGGCCACCAGTTTGGCGTTTGGGCCGGACAGCTGGGCGACGGACGCGGCATTTTGCTCGGTGAACAGCAGCTGTCCAAGGGTGGCAAGCTGGACTGGCACCTGAAAGGAGCAGGATTAACGCCCTATTCGCGAATGGGCGATGGACGCGCGGTGATCCGTTCCAGCGTGCGTGAATTCCTCGCTTCCGAAGCGCTGCACCATCTGGGAATTCCCACTACGCGCGCGCTGGCGTTAGCGATTGGTGATGAGCCGGTACTGCGCGAAACGCAGGAGCGCGGCGCGATGTTGATGCGCATTGCGGAAAGCCATCTGCGATTCGGTCATTTTGAACACGTCTATTATGCGGGTGAGCAAGACAAAGTGCGTATGCTGGCGGATTACGCTATTCGCCATCACTGGCCGCAGCTGCAGGATGAAGCGGATCGTTATCAGCTGTGGTTCACCGATATTGTGAAACGAACCGCCAGCCTGATCGCGCATTGGCAAAGCGTTGGCTTTGCGCACGGCGTGATGAACACCGATAACATGTCGATTCTGGGATTGACGCTGGATTACGGTCCGTACGGTTTCCTCGACGACTATCAGCCGAACTATATCTGCAATCACAGTGATTATCAGGGGCGCTACGCCTTCGAAAATCAGCCGATGATTGGCCTGTGGAACCTGAATCGACTGGCACATGCCTTATCCGGTTTGCTGAGTACCGAACAGCTTAAGCAGGCGCTCGGCCAGTATGAAAATGAGTTGATGCGCGTTTGGGGTGAGAAGATGCGCGCTAAGCTTGGTTTGCTAACAGCAGATGCCAATGACAACACTATTCTCACCGGCCTGCTGTCACTGATGACCGCAGAACACAGCGATTACACGCTGACCTTCCGCATGCTGAGCGACACCCAACAGCAGGAAACCCGTTCGCCGCTGCGTGATGAGTTTATCGATCGCGCCGCCTTTGATCGCTGGTACAGCGACTATCGCCAGCGCCTGTTACAAGACCAGGCCAGCGATGAGCAGCGTCAGGCGGTAATGAAAGCAGCCAATCCGGCACTGGTGTTGCGCAACTATCTGGCACAGCAGGTGATTGAAGAGGTTGAGAAAGGCGAGACGACGGCGTTAGCCAGGCTGCATAACGCGTTACAGCAGCCGTATAGCGATGCGGCCGTTAGCGCTGAGTTGCGCCAACGGCCGCCAGAGTGGGGCAAAACGCTGGAAGTGAGCTGCTCCAGCTAAGCGTTAGTTGAAACGGCTGTCGACTGCGGCAGCCAGTTTCGCCAGTACCTCGGCGCTGTCTTCCCAGCCGAGGCACGGATCGGTGATCGATTGGCCATAGGTTAACGCTTCACCGCTCACCACTTTTTGATTTCCTTCCTGCAGGAAACTCTCAATCATCACGCCGGCAACCGCACGTGAACCCGCGCGGATTTGTGCGGCCACGTCATCGGCAACGTCACGCTGACGACCATGCTGCTTCAGGCAGTTGCCGTGGCTGAAGTCGATCACCAATTGCTCAGGCAGGTTGAAATCGCGCAAATTCGCTGCCGCCGCTGCCACATCTTCAGCGTGATAGTTGGGCTGACGGCCGCCGCGCAGGATCACATGACCATGCGGGTTGCCGCTGGTTTGATAAATGGTCATCTGACCGTTTTTATCGGGTGACAGGAACATATGGCTGGCACGCGCGGCGCGAATCGCATCTACCGCGATCTGTACGTTGCCGTCGGTGCCGTTTTTAAAGCCCACCGGACAGGAGAGCGCCGAGGCCATTTCACGGTGAATCTGGCTTTCGGTGGTACGCGCGCCAATCGCGCCCCAGCTAATCAGGTCGGCAATAAATTGGCCGATCACCATATCGAGAAATTCGGTGGCGGTCGGCATGCCCAGCGCATTGATATCCAGCAGCAATTTGCGGGCAATAGCAATGCCGCGATTCACATCGTAACTGCCATCCAAATCTGGATCGGAAATCAGGCCTTTCCAGCCCACGACGGTGCGGGGCTTTTCGAAGTAGGCACGCATCACAATTTCCAGTCGATCCTGATGGCGCTCGCGCAGCACAGTCAGACGCTGGGCATATTCCATCGCCGCTTTGGGGTCGTGCAGTGAGCATGGGCCGATAATCACCAGCAGACGTGGATCTTCACCGGTCAGAATACGCGCAATGCGTTGGCGTGCCGCGGTGACGTTGGCGGCAATTTCCGCCGAAATGGGGTGTTCATGCGCGAGTGCAGCCGGAGTCAGCAGGCTACCGATGCGCGCGGTGCGCAGTTCATCAGTCTTGTTCATTGAGATTCTCAAAAATGGGTTCTTCGCAGCGGTGAAATACCGGGAAGTGATGGTGGTCACAATAAACTAATAGTCTGCGAATTCAACCTGCTAAAAACAAAGGGCATACAACAAGACGGAAGCCAGGCTTTACGCCTTAAATACAGGTGGATTCTCAGCCCATGAGGTCGCCAAAGTTGGCGACACAACAGAAGGCTGTTAATACATGCTGCGGCTGAGGCCCATGATATCGAGGATTTTGGTGGCGATCTCTTCCACCGAATAGTTGGTACTGTTGAGGTAACGAATCTGGTTAGTGCGGAACAGCGCTTCCACTTCGCCCACTTCCAGGCGGCATTGGCGCAGCGACGCATAGCGGGTATTTTCCGCGCGCTCCTGTCGAATCGCCGCCAGACGCTCCGGATCGATGGTCAGGCCGAACAGCTTATGCTGATGCGCACGCAGCGCCGGCGGCAGCTTCAGGTTATCCATGTCATCCGCGATGAAGGGATAGTTGGCGGCACGCACGCCAAATTGCATTGCCAGGTAGAGGCTGGTGGGGGTTTTACCGCAGCGCGATACGCCGAGCAAAATCACCTGCGCATCCTCCAGGCCACGTAACGAAATACCGTCATCATGTGCGAGGGTGTAATCGATCGCCGCAATACGCGCGTCGTATTTACCCAGATTGCTGGCGGTTAATCCGTGCGTTCGGTGCGCTACCGGCATTGATGCGACGCCCAGTTCGCTCTGCAACGGCGCCACCAGCGCCTGCACGATGTCCTGACAAAAGCCTTCGCTCTCCAGAATAATTTCGCGCACGTCAGGAGTGACAATGGAAAAAAACACCACTGGACGTAGGCCGCTCTGCTGATACAACGCGTTGATCTGTGCTTTAACCGCCTGCGCGCGCTGCACATTCTCCACAAACGGCAGCGTCACGCTATGGGTCATCACCGGGAACTGTGACAGCACCGCATGCCCGAGCACTTCGGCGGTAATGGCGGTACCATCAGAAATGTAAAAGACGCTGCGTTCAGTATTCATAGTGCGAATAATCCTCTTGCGTACCCATGACCAAATTAACAATGACAATATTTCATTTTAAATAATAGTAAAATGAAATATCCATATTGTCCGCTAGTGCGCTCACAAAGATGAATAAGCGAATAATCAATTTTAGATGAAATGCTGTTTTGAAAAGCGCTATTTTCGCGCATTTTCCTTTTCGCGCATGAAATAAAGTGTGCAGGCGTTGAGCAACAAAAATCAATCGCTAACCCTCTGAAAAGGGGAAAAATATCGCCACAGCAATCAATTAACCTGAAATAGAAGGGTTGCGCAACTCAGGTAATTCTACGTACTAATCCTATTTTGCCGCTCTTTTCCTGCTTTAACGATTCAACACTTAGTCTTTATTAATCGGTTGTGCCAGGCTGTTTTGGCGAACAGCAAAATGTTCCATGTGTATTCACATCATTTAAAAGGATAATCTCAATGTCCAATCAAGACCAACAGTCGCTAGTGCTCTGGTACAACCAGCTTGGCATGCATGATGTTGATCGGGTGGGAGGTAAAAATGCCTCCCTCGGAGAAATGATTACTAATTTGTCGTCGCTGGGCGTTTCCGTGCCAAATGGCTACGCGACCACATCTTACGCGTTTAATCTGTTTCTCGATCAAAGCGGACTGAACCAGCGTATTTATGATTTGCTGGATAAAACGGATGTTGATGATGTTGCTGAACTCGCGCAAGCGGGTAAACAAATTCGTCAATGGGTGGTCGATACGCCATTCCAGCCTGAGCTGGAGGCGGCGATTCGCAGCGCCTACGAACAACTCTCTGCGGATGATGCTGAGGCCTCCTTCGCGGTGCGCTCATCAGCGACCGCCGAGGATATGCCCGATGCCTCGTTTGCTGGCCAGCAAGAAACGTTCCTCAACGTGCAGGGCTATGACGCGGTGATTATCGCAGTCAAACACGTTTACGCTTCCTTATTTAACGATCGTGCCATCTCTTATCGTGTGCACCAGGGCTACGACCATCGCGGCGTCGCGCTGTCAGCCGGTATTCAGCGCATGGTGCGATCGGACCTCGCTTCGTCTGGCGTAATGTTCACCATTGATACCGAATCGGGCTTTGATCAGGTGGTGTTTATCACCTCGGCGTACGGTTTGGGTGAAATGGTGGTGCAGGGCGCGGTTAACCCCGATGAGTTCTACGTCCACAAACCGACGCTGGCAGCCAATCGCCCGGCGATTGTGCGCCGCACCATGGGCTCGAAAAAGCTGCGCATGGTGTATGCCGATTCGCAGGAGCATGGCGAGCAGGTGCGCATTGAAGATGTTGAGCAGGAGCAGCGCGATCGCTTCAGTTTAACCGATGACGAAGTGCAGGCGCTGGCGCATCAGGCGGTGCTGATTGAGCAGCACTATAAGCGTCCGATGGACATTGAGTGGGCGAAAGATGGCCACACTGGCAAACTGTTTATCGTGCAGGCGCGTCCGGAAACGGTACGCTCTAATGGCCAGGTCATGGAGCGCTATACGCTGCAGGGTAAAGGCAAGGTGGTGGTTGAAGGCCGCGCCATTGGTCATCGCATTGGCGCTGGCGAAGTGAAGGTCATTCACGATATTAGCGAGATGCACCGCATTGAAAAAGGCGATGTGCTGGTAACCGATATGACCGATCCCGATTGGGAACCGATCATGAAGAAAGCGTCGGCCATTGTCACCAATCGCGGCGGTCGTACCTGCCACGCGGCGATCATCGCGCGTGAACTGGGTATTCCCGCGGTGGTGGGCTGTGGTGATGCTACCGATCACCTCAAAGATGGTCATAAAGTCACGGTTTCCTGCGCCGAAGGCGATACCGGTTATGTGTATGGCGAGCTACTGGACTTTGAAGTGACCAGCTCGCAGGTCGACACCATGCCGGATCTGCCGCTGAAAATTATGATGAACATCGGTAACCCGGATCGGGCCTTTGACTTCGCCTGCTTGCCAAACGAAGGGGTGGGCCTGGCGCGTCTCGAATTCATCATTAACCGTATGATTGGCGTGCATCCGAAAGCGCTGCTGGAGTTTGATCAGCAAACGCCGGAGCTGCAACAGCAGATTCGTCAGATGATGAAAGGTTTTGACGACCCCATTGAGTTCTACATCGGCCGTCTGACCGAAGGGATTGCTACGCTGGGCGCGGCGTTTACACCGAAGCGCGTGATCGTCCGTCTCTCTGATTTCAAAACTAACGAATACGCCAACCTGGTAGGCGGCGAGCGTTATGAGCCGGAGGAAGAGAACCCGATGCTCGGCTTCCGCGGTGCCGGTCGTTACGTGGCCGACAATTTCCGCGACTGCTTCAAGCTGGAGTGTGAAGCAGTGAAACGCGTTCGTAACGAGATGGGGCTGACCAACGTCGAGATCATGATCCCGTTTGTGCGCACCGTCGATCAAGCCGAAGCGGTGGTGGCGGAATTAGCAAAAAATGGCCTGAAGCGCGGCGAGAATGGCCTCAAGGTGATCATGATGTGTGAGATTCCGTCAAATGCCTTGCTGGCGGAACAGTTCCTTGAGCACTTTGATGGCTTCTCTATCGGTTCTAACGATATGACGCAGCTGGCGCTGGGGCTCGATCGCGATTCCGGCGTGGTGTCGGCTCTGTTTGATGAGCGCAATGATGCGGTGAAAGCGCTACTGTCGATGGCCATCAAGGCAGCGAAAAAACAGGGTAAATACGTCGGTATTTGTGGGCAAGGACCGTCCGATCATCAGGACTTTGCCGCATGGCTGATGGAGCAGGGCATTGATAGCCTGTCGCTCAATCCGGATACCGTAGTGGAAACCTGGTTAGGTTTAGCTGAGCTGAACGCCGCGAAACATTAACCAAACGGTAATTTTGACGTATCGGGCATGAATCTGATGCGTTGAGGTTAAAATCATTAAGGTCGGCACTGCTGGCCTTATTTTTTTGCATTAATAACAGACAAAAAAAAGCCCATCACAGGGGATGGGCAAAGACTACACACAGCAATTCTTCACTTTACTCAGGGGAATAAGGTTGTTTAAAAATCAGTAGCTTGATTCCAAACATAGGAAACATGTTATTGATCAGGCTCGCTGGCGTCTTTAAGAATCCTCTTATTAGTTTAAAGCTGATAACCTTTCATGGAGATTTTCTGAGGTTTTCGCGCCTGATTCAGTTTGAAAAATAATCATTCGATTAACGAATCCCGCCTAAAGCAGCGAAAACTGCGTTTTATCTTAAAAATCGCTTATGGAAAAAAATTATTGTTTCACTGAAATGAACGGGGGCATTAGGCGGGTTAAAGTAAGGCCAGTGTAAAACGGAGTATTGGCAGCGGAAAGTTTGGTGCGCACGGGGGCGCACCTGACAAAATTCATCTCAGCAACACTGTCACCTTAAGGATGCTCTTCTTCGTGCTCGGCGAGGGCTTCAATGGCGGTTTGCATATCATCATCCGGTTCGGGCGCTTCATGCATCCACACCGAAACCAGTCGATAAGAGACGGCCAGTACCACCGGACCGATAAACAGACCGATCATACCAAAGGCAATTAAACCGCCAATGACGCCGGAGAGAATCAGGATCATCGGCAAATCTGCACCCATGCGAATCAGTACCGGGCGCAACACGCTATCCAGCGTACCTACCACACAACTCCACACCAGCAGCACCGTGCCCCAGGTGGTATCGCCGCTCCAGTAAAGCCAGATAATGGCCGGAACCAGCACCACCAGCGGACCGAGCTGCACCAGGCAGGTCAGAATCATCAGCACGGTCAGCAACGTGGCATAAGGAATGCCGGAAATCGCCAGCCCAATGCCGCCTAGCACGCCTTGCACCAGCGCGGTGACCACCACACCCAGCGCCACGGCCCGAATGGCTTGACCCGCTAACAGCACTGCGGCATCGCCGCGGCGTCCGCTCATGCGATAAGCAAAATGACGAATGCCGTGCCCAACCTGTTCGCCGCGCCAGTAGAGCAGCACGCTGAACAGCAGCATCACGATGAGATGCATCATAAAACGACCAAAGTGCCCGGCCTGCGCGACGAAGAAGCCTGTCGTCCGACCAATATAAGGCTGCACCTGGCTCAGTATCGCCGAGCCACCGCCATCGACTAACTTGTGATAGCTGGAGTAGAGTTTTCTGCCCGCATAAGGAATCTCGCGTAGCCAGGCGAAATCAGGCATCACCAGATGGCGCTGCGTCGCCCAGGTAATTACCGGCGCACTGTTATCAATCAGGCTGCTGACCAGCAGAGCAATAGGAATAATAAACAGCAGTAATAGCAAAATAGTCATGGCGATCACCGCCAGCGAGCGTCGTCCCCACAGCAGATGTTGCAGACGAATCATCAATGGCCAGGTAGCAATCACCACCATGCTGGCCCAGGCGAAGCCCAGAATAAACGGCTGCACTACCCACAGACAGGCGATGATCATGATCAGAATGAACATCAGCGAAAACAGCATTTGCGGTAAGTCCATACCGCGTTGCAGGCTTTTCATCACAACGGTTAACCTCGATTGAATCCTTCAGAGTGGGGCTGAACAGCCCTGATTAATGATGATCTATTTCCCGAAAATTAAACAGGAAAAGCAGCGGAAGCGGCACGCATTCCTGAAAAAACAGCAGCCAGCAAAAAAATATGATAAAACCAAGGGCTGAAAAAAATGACGACGCAAACGTTTACAACATCTCGGTCACTCAATAATGATCCCACAGATTTCTCAGGCACCGGGCCTCGTTCAACTGGTGCTGACATTCCTGCAGTCCCTAAAAGAGCAAGGTTTTACCGGCGATACCGCCACCAGCTATGCCGATCGCCTCTCGCTCTCCACCGATAACAGCATTTATCAACTGCTGCCTGATGCGGCGCTGTTTCCACGCTCCACGGCCGATGTGGCGCTGATTGCGCGTCTGGCCGGTGAAGACCGCTTCACTAGCCTGGTGTTTACGCCGCGCGGCGGCGGTACCGGCACCAACGGGCAGTCGCTGAATCAGGGCATCGTGGTGGACATGTCGCGCTACATGAACCGCATCCTGGAGATCAATACCGAACAAGGTTGGGTGCGTGTTGAAGCGGGCGTGGTGAAGGATCAACTCAATGCGTGGCTGAAGCCGTATGGCTTTTTCTTCTCACCGGAACTCTCTACCAGTAATCGCGCCACCTTAGGCGGCATGATCAATACCGATGCTTCCGGACAGGGATCATTGGTGTATGGCAAAACCTCCGATCACGTCGAAGGTCTGCGCGCGGTGCTGCTGGGCGGCGATATCCTTGATACGCGCGCCATGCCCACCGAACTGGCGGAACAGCTGGCGAGCACGCCTACCGCTGAAGGCCGCATCTATCAGCAGGTGTTAACCCGCTGCCGCGAACAGCGCGATCTGATTCTGGAAAAATTCCCCAAGCTCAATCGTTTCCTGACCGGTTACGACCTGCGCCACGTGTTCAGCGACGATTTGCAGACCTTCGATCTGACGCGTCTGCTGTGCGGTGCGGAGGGCACGTTGGCGTTTATCACCGAGGCGCGCCTCGATATCACGCCCATTCCCAAAGTGCGTCGTCTGGTAAACATCAAGTACGATTCGTTCGACTCAGCGCTGCGTAATGCGCCTTTTATGGTGGAAGCAAAAGCGCTGTCGGTAGAAACCGTCGATTCCAAAGTACTCAACCTGGCACGTGAAGATATTGTCTGGCACTCGGTTAACGAATTGATTACCGATGTACCCGATAAAGAGATGCTGGGCCTGAATATCGTCGAATTTGCCGGAGACGATGGCGAGCTGATTGAACAGCAGATCGCTATGCTGTGTCGGCGGCTGGATGAGCTGATGCGGCAGCAATCCGGCGGCGTCATCGGCTACCAGCTGTGTGACGATTTGAGCGGCATTGAGCGCATCTATAATATGCGCAAAAAAGCGGTGGGCCTGTTGGGAAACGCCAAAGGACGTGCCAAACCGATTCCGTTTGTCGAGGATACCGCGGTGCCACCTGAACATCTCGCCGATTACATCGTCGAGTTTCGCGCACTGCTGGACAGCCACGGCCTGAGCTATGGCATGTTTGGCCACGTCGATGCTGGCGTGCTGCACGTACGTCCCGCGCTGGATATGTGCGATCCGCAGCAGGAGCTGCTGATGAAGCAGATCTCTGATGAAGTAGTGGCGCTGACTGCGCGTTATGGCGGTCTGCTGTGGGGTGAACACGGTAAAGGCTTCCGTGCGCAATACAGTCCTGAATTCTTTGGCGAAACGCTGTTCAATGAACTGCGGCGTATTAAAGCCGCCTTCGACCCCGATAATCGCCTGAATCCAGGCAAGATCTGTACACCATTAGGCAGTAACGAAGCGATGATGCAGGTCGATGCCGTGAAGCGCGGCACTTACGATCGACAGATTCCCGTCACAGTGCGTAATGAGTGGCGCGGTGCGATGGAGTGTAACGGTAATGGTTTATGCTTCAATTTCGACGCGCGCAGCCCGATGTGCCCATCGATGAAAATCACCCGTAATCGCATTCACTCGCCGAAAGGGCGCGCTACCTTAACGCGTGAATGGCTGCGCTTGCTCTCCGAACAGGGTGTGGATCCCAACCAGCTGGAAAAGGCGCTTCCTCATCAGGGCGCTAGCCTGCGCAGCTTAATTCAGCGCACGCGTAACACCTGGCACGCGAAGCAGGGCGAATATGATTTTTCGCACGAAGTGAAAGAGGCCATGTCGGGCTGTCTGGCGTGTAAAGCCTGTTCGACACAATGCCCGATTAAGATTGATGTGCCGAATTTCCGTTCGCGCTTCCTGCAGCTGTATCACACCCGCTATCTGCGCCCGATGAGCGATCATCTGGTGGCCAGCGTTGAGAGTTATGCACCGTTAATGGCCAAGGCGCCCAACGTGTTTAACTTCTTCCTGAAGCAGCCGTGGATGCGTGAACTCAGTCAAACTCACATCGGCATGGTCGATCTGCCGCTGTTGTCGTCACCGAGCCTGAAGCAGCAGCTGAGCGGTCATCCGGCGATGAACCTGACGTTAGAACAGTTGGAGGCGCTCGACAGTACGCAACGTGAAAACTGTGTGCTGGTGGTGCAGGATCCCTTCACCAGCTATTACGAAGCGCAACTGGTTACTGATTTCGTCAAACTGATTGAGAAGCTCGGATATCGCCCGGTGCTGCTGCCGTTTTCGCCGAATGGCAAAGCGCAGCATGTGAAAGGTTTCCTGCAACGCTTTGCGCGCACTGCCAGCAAAACCGCAGACCTCCTGAATCGTGTGGCGAAGCTCGGCATGCCGATGGTTGGCGTTGATCCGGCAACCGTGCTCTGTTATCGCGATGAGTACCAGCAGGTGCTTGGTGAGCAGCGCGGAGAGTTTAACGTTCAGCTGGTACACGAGTGGCTGCACAGTGCGCTGGCGGAGCGCGCGGTACAAACCGCCAGCGGTGAAGCCTGGTATCTGTTTGCGCACTGCACCGAAGTGACGGCACTGCCGTCCACGCCAAATCAGTGGCAGGGTATCTTTGCGCGCTTTGGCGCGAAGCTGGAGAATGTCAACGTGGGCTGTTGCGGCATGGCGGGCACTTACGGCCATGAAAGTAAAAATCTGGAGAATTCATTGGGGATTTACGAACTGTCATGGCATCCGCAGCTGCAAAAGCTGCCGCGTCAGCGCTGCCTGGCAACCGGTTTTTCCTGTCGCAGCCAGGTTAAACGCGCCGAAGGCAATGGCATGCGCCATCCGCTGCAAGCACTATTGGAAATGATGTAAACAAATTGTAGGAGACGTCACAAAGCTGGATTAGAATATCCAGCCTGCGTGGCGGACGAAATCACTCTGCAGGCGGGTGGCTTGATCCCACTCGCCGCTGAGCGCCAGTTGATGACACAGACGTGTTAACGATAGGCGCGCCAGTTGATAAGCCTGGATGCGAAACAAACGGTCACGATCGGCGTTGCCCATCTCCTGCACTAAGCGGTGATGCAGCTTGCCCATGGCATGCAGAAAACTGTGATCGTCGCCATTCAGTTCGCAGATTTCTGCCATATCGAGACAGGTGTCGTTAAAGCGACGCAGTTGTTCGAGGGTGCAATCGGTGCGGTTGAGCTTTGCCTGAGCCATGTAGAAGTCAACGGTGATATCGCGTACCGAGAACTTATATTCGTCGATTTTATGTTGTAACCAGGCTGAGACGGTAAGCGTCATATCGCCACCTTAATTGGTTAATGATAATCATTATCATATTCAACCGCGTCAGGAATGCAATTCCCGCTGTGAAATTTTATTGATTCCTTCTGCCTGTTAGTAAAATCGGCAATAACAATTTATTTACATAGTAGAAAGGCGTAACCTATCAATCAGGAATGAAACGTAAAATTGATTTTGGAAATTTTACGCCAATTTAACGGGTTACGTATACAGGGTGTGCACGGGAAGGCCACCGTCAATCTGCCCGGAAGCGACTATGCTTAATAAAGCAGCAGTAAAAAATAGCACGAGATGATTATCCCTGCAAAACAAGAGGTTGAAGTGATATCTGATATCACTACCATAGGGGGATAGCCTGAAAAGGCCCAGACATACGAGGTAGCACAATGTCATCAGTAAATGCCGACTCTTTTTCACCCGAAGATTTCGTCTGGAAAGGGCTCACGCTGACCGAATCGGCAGCAAAACAGATTCTTAACCTGGTAGAACAAGACCCTGAAGTCAAGGGATTGAAACTGGGTGTGAAAACGTCCGGCTGTGCCGGTTTTGGGTACGTTATGGACCTGGTGAAAGATCCTGCCGATGACGACCTGCAGTTTGAGCAATTCGGCGCAAAACTGTTTGTGCCACTTCAGGCGATGCCGTTTGTTGACGGTACCGAGCTGGATTACGTCCGCGAAGGTCTGAACCAGATTTTTAAATTCAACAACCCTAAAGCTCAACACGCCTGTGGGTGTGGTGAAAGCTTTGGCGTCGAGTAAGTGAAATATGTCACGACACAGCGAAGCATCTGACGATGTACAAATGTGGGAAGGTAAGCTCAATTATAAAGAGGGCTTCTTTACCCAGTTACAAACCGACGAATTTGCCCACGGCATCAATGAAGATGTGGTGCGCGCGATTTCGGCTAAGCGTAACGAACCTGAATGGATGCTTGAATTCCGTCTGAAGGCGTTCCGCGCCTGGGAACAGATGGAAGAGCCGCACTGGCTGAAAGCGCACTACGAAAAACTGGATTATCAGGATTACAGCTACTACTCCGCGCCGTCCTGCGGCAACTGCGATGACAGCTGTGCTTCTGAACCCGGCGCTACCCAAACCTCAGGCAGCGTCGCGTCAAGCGATTACCTGACGCAGGAAGTGGAAGAGGCGTTTAATCAGTTAGGTGTTCCGGTGCGTGAAGGTCGTGAAGTCGCGGTGGATGCGATTTTCGACTCCGTCTCCGTTTCGACCACCTATCGCGACAAGCTGGCCAAGCAGGGCATCATTTTCTGCTCCTTCGGCGAAGCGATTCACGATCATCCCGAGCTGGTGCAGAAGTATCTCGGCACTGTGGTGCCGCCAAACGATAACTTCTTTGCCGCGCTGAACTCGGCAGTGGCTTCCGACGGTACCTTCGTTTACATCCCGAAAGGCGTACGTTGCCCGATGGAGCTGTCGACCTATTTCCGTATCAATGCGGCTAAAACCGGTCAATTCGAGCGCACCATTTTGATCGCCGACGAAGACAGTTACGTTAGCTACATCGAAGGTTGCTCCGCGCCCGTGCGTGACACCTATCAGCTGCACGCAGCCGTGGTAGAAGTGATCATCCACAAAAACGCGGAAGTAAAATATTCCACCGTGCAGAACTGGTTCCCGGGCGGTGAAGGCGAGGGCGGTATCCTCAACTTCGTCACCAAGCGTGCGCTGTGCGAAGGCGATCACAGCAAGATGTCCTGGACGCAGTCCGAGACCGGCTCTGCGATCACCTGGAAATACCCAAGCTGCATTCTGCGTGGCGATTACTCGATTGGTGAGTTCTACTCTGTGGCGTTGACCGCAGGCCGTCAGCAGGCCGATACCGGCACCAAGATGATTCACATTGGTAAAAACACCAAGTCGACCATCATCTCGAAAGGTATCTCTGCGGGTAAGAGCCAGAACACCTATCGCGGTCTGGTGAAAATCATGCCAACCGCCACCAACGCGCGTAATTTCACCCAGTGTGATTCGATGCTGATCGGTGCCGAGTGCGGTGCGCACACCTTCCCGTATGTGGAAACGCGTAACAACACGGCGCATCTGGAGCACGAAGCTACCACTTCGCGCATCGGTGAAGATCAGATGTTCTACTGCCTGCAGCGTGGCATCAGCGAAGAAGATGCGATTTCAATGATCGTTAACGGCTTCTGCAAAGACGTTTTCTCCGAGCTGCCACTGGAATTCGCTGTGGAAGCGCAAAAATTGTTAGCTATCAGCCTTGAGCACAGTGTGGGCTGATGCCCGTTGCCGGAAGCAATGTGAAGGAAAGAGTATGTTAAGCATTAAAGATTTGCAGGTTAGCGTTGAAGACAAAGAGATTTTGCGCGGTCTGAACCTTGAAGTGAAGCCGGGCGAAGTCCACGCCATCATGGGACCGAACGGTTCAGGTAAAAGTACCCTGTCTGCAACGCTGGCGGGTCGTGAAGATTACGAAGTCACTGGCGGTTCGGTCATGTTTAAAGGTAAAGACCTGCTGGAACTTGAGCCTGAAGAGCGTGCCGGTGAAGGCATCTTCATGGCGTTCCAGTATCCGGTAGAGATTCCGGGCGTCAGCAACCAGTTCTTCCTGCAGACTTCAGTCAACGCAGTACGTAAATACCGTGAGCAGGATCCGCTGGATCGTTTCGACTTCCAGGACTTTATCGAAGATAAAATCCAGCTGCTGAAGATGCCGGAAGATCTGCTGACCCGTTCAGTTAACGTCGGTTTCTCTGGCGGTGAGAAAAAGCGTAATGACATCCTGCAGATGGCGGCGCTGGAACCTGAGCTGTGTATCCTCGACGAAACTGACTCCGGTCTGGATATCGATGCGCTGAAAATCGTGGCAGAAGGCGTTAACAGCCTGCGCGACGGTAAGCGTTCATTCATTATTGTTACGCATTACCAGCGCATTCTGGATTACATCAAGCCAGACCACGTGCACGTGCTGTATCAGGGCAAGATCGTTAAGTCTGGCGATTTCTCACTGGTGAAACAGTTGGAGGAGCAAGGCTATGGCTGGCTTACCGACCAAGAGTGATAACGCCCTGCAGCAGTGGCACCACCTGTTTGAATCGCGCGGTGACGTGCGTTCGTTACAGGCGCAGCAGCACTGGCAGCAACTGATGCGTGTCGGCTTGCCGACGCGTAAGCACGAGAACTGGAAATACACGCCGCTTGATGGTCTGCTGGCGCAGCAGTTTGTTCTGCCGCAGCCGCAGGAAGTGAGCACTGAGCAGGTTGATGCGCTGGCATTGCCGATTGATGCAGTGCGCCTGGTGTTCGTTGATGGTCGTTTCCAGGCCGAGTTAAGCAGCCGTGATACTGGCCTGTTTGACATTCAACATGCGCAAGCTTCTGAGCGTCGTCCGCTGCCGGCACCGATTCAGCCGGAAGTGTTCCTGCATCTGACCGAAAGTTTGGCGGAAGAAGCCACAACCATTCGTCTGGCGCGTGGTAAATCAGCCGCTAAGCCACTTTACCTGCTGCACATTACCAGCGGGCAGGATGCAGGCACCAATACCGTGCATCATCGTCACCATCTGCAGCTGGAAGCCAGCGCAGAAGCGGAAGTGATTGAGCACTACGTAACATTGAATGATGTGGCGCACTTTACTGGCGCACGCTTCACGTTCGACGTAGCGGATAATGCCAAACTTCAGCACATCAAACTGTCATTTGAGAGCGAAAAGTCATATCACTTTGCGCACAATGATGTGGTGATGGGCCGTGACGCAAATGTGAGCACCACCAGCTTCCTGTTGGGTGCTGGCTTATCGCGTCACAATACCAGTGCACAGCTGAATGGCGAAAATACCAATCTGGCGATCAACAGCCTGTCTTTACCGGTGAATCAGGAAGTCTGCGATACCCGCAGCTATCTTGAGCACAATAAAGGCCACTGCATTAGCCGTCAGATGCACAAAGTCATCGCGCGCGACAAAGGCCGTGCGGTGTTTAACGGTATGATCAAAGTGGCACCTCACGCGCTGAAAACCGACGGCCAAATGACCAACAACAACCTGTTGCTGGGCCGTTTGGCGGAAGTGGACACCAAGCCGCAGCTGGAGATCTATGCTGATGACGTGAAGTGCAGCCACGGTGCGACCATTGGTCGTATTGATGAAGAGCAGATGTTCTATCTGCGCTCGCGCGGCATCGATGAGACCGCCGCACAGCGTATGATCATCCATGCATTTGCCGCTGAACTCACCGAAACGCTGGAGAATCCGGTACTGCGTCAGGTGGTGCTGCAGCGCATTGCCGCGCGTATCCCGGGAGTTGAGTCATGAGTTTCGATCTCGAACGCATCAGAGCGGAATTTCCGATTCTGAAACGTGAGGTCAACGGACATCCGCTGGCCTACCTTGATAGCGCGGCCAGCGCACAGCGCCCGCTCGCGGTCATCAATGCGGAAAGTTATTTCTATCAGCACGGCTATGCAGCCGTGCACCGCGGTATCCATTCGTTGAGCGCCCAGGCGACCACCGACATGGAGAACGTGCGTCATCAAGCGGCGCGTTTTCTTAATGCATCAACGCCTGAAGAGATCATCTTCGTCAAAGGCACCACTGAAGCCATCAATCTGGTGGCGAACAGCTGGGGTGGCAGTCAGTTGCAGCCGGGCGATAACATCATCGTCACCGAGATGGAGCATCACGCTAACATCGTGCCGTGGCAGATGGTGGCACAGCGTACTGGCGCAGAGATTCGCGTACTGCCGCTTAACGCGCAGGGTGAACTGGCGCTGGAGCAACTCAGCGGCTTAATCGACAGTCGTACCCGTTTGCTGGCGGTGACCCACGTTTCTAACGTGCTCGGCACGGTCAATCCGGTGAAAGCGATCGTTGCGCAGGCCAAAGCGGCTGGCGTGGTTACGCTGGTGGACGGCGCGCAGGCGGTGATGCATCACGCGGTGGATGTGCAGGATATCGACTGCGACTTCTACGCGTTCTCCGGCCATAAAATCTACGGTCCGACCGGTATTGGTGTGCTGTACGCGCGTAAAGCGCTGCAGGAGATCATGCCACCGTGGGAAGGCGGCGGTTCGATGATTTCTGAGGTTGTGTTGCCAACGGGCACAACCTGGAACACCACGCCGTGGCGCTTTGAAGCGGGTACGCCAAACACTGGCGGCATTATTGGTCTTGGCGCGGCGCTGACGTGGATTACTGAGTTAGGTTTGGATGCGATTCATCAGCGCGAGTCAATGCTGATGCGTTATGCGCTGGATAAACTGGCGTCAGTCCCGGATCTGGTGATTTATGGTCCGGAAAGTCGCAGTGGTGTGGTGGCCTTTAATCTCGGCAAGCATCATGCGTTTGATGTCGGCAGTTTCCTTGATCAATACGGTATTGCGATCCGCACCGGCCATCATTGCGCGATGCCGCTGATGCGTCATTACGCGGTGCCAGCCATGTGTCGTGCCTCCTTCGCGCTCTACAACACCGAAGAAGAAGCCGATCGCCTGGCCGCAGGTTTGACCCGTATTCATCGTCTGCTGGGCGGTTGAGCAGATTTCAGGAGTGATCCATGGCGAATTTGCCAGATAAAGAGAGACTGGTACGTAACTTTAACCGTTGCGCTAACTGGGAAGAGAAGTACCTCTACATCATTGAGCTCGGTGGGAAATTACCAGAATCCTCCGAAAGCTTACAGCAGCCTGAACACGTGATTTCAGGTTGTCAAAGCCAGGTGTGGATACGCATGACCCCGCAGGCTGATGGCACCATCGCCTTAGAAGGTGACAGCGATGCCGCCATCGTTAAGGGGTTGATTGCAGTGGTATTTAGTCTGTATCAAGGGCTTAAGGCGCCAGAGATTCTCGATCTCGATGTGCGTCACTGGTTCGGCGAATTAGCGCTGACCTCACACCTCACTCCCTCGCGTTCGCAGGGGCTTGAAGCAATGATCCGCGCGATCCGGCATAACGCTCAGACCCTCAGCTAAGTTACACTCTGCAGACCCCGGCTTGACCGGGGTCTGTTCTATCCGACAAAGAGAAAATTGCATGAAACCTGCCTTACGTTTAGCCGGTGCATTGCTGTTGTCCTGTTGCGGACTCTCTGCACCTGCATTTGCCACAGAATATCCCCTGCCAGCCGATAATAGCCGTTTAATTGGTGAAAATACCCTGACCCTTGTGCCGGATGACAAACGGCCGCTAGAAAGCATTGCAGCGCGTTATAAGATTGGCATGCTTGGCATGCTGGAAGCGAATCCCGGTGTTGACCCGTGGCTACCGAAAGCAGGTACGCAATTAACCGTACCGCTGCAGATGCTGCTACCCGATGCGCCCCGTGAAGGCATCGTGATTAACCTTGCTGAACTGCGTCTCTACTACTATCCAAAAGATGAAGATCGTGTCGTTGTGTATCCGATAGGAATTGGCCAGCTAGGTGCAATGACACCCACCATGGTGACCAGCATCAGCCAGAAAATCCCTAATCCTACCTGGACGCCAACCACCAATATCCGCAAGCGTTATGCCAAAGAGGGTATTACGTTGCCGGGCGTAGTACCGGCAGGGCCAGATAACCCAATGGGGCTGTTCGCCATGCGTCTGGCACGCGGAACGGGCCAGTATTTGATTCATGGCACCAACGCCGATTTTGGTATCGGCATGCGCGTGAGTTCCGGCTGCATTCGCCTGCGTCCTGATGACATTGAAGCCCTGTTTAACAGCGTGCCGAAAGGTACTCGCGTGCAGGTGATCAATCAGCCAGTCAAATACGCGATTGAGCCGGACGGAAAGCGTTACGTTGAAGTGCATCAGCCATTGTCACGTAATGACAAGGACGATCCGCAAACCATGCCCATAGCGCAGTCTGCGCAGCTTAAAGCTTTCACTCACAGCGCTAAGAGCGATACGGCGTTGATTAAGGAGGCGATAGTACGACGTTCAGGCATGCCGGTGTTAGTGAGCAGCGGAGAACCGGTAACGGATGAGAGCACATTGCCAGCGGAGCAGGGGAAGCGTGCTGAGCAAGCCAGCATTGATGAAGTGAAAAGTGCGAAAGCTCAACCCTGAATTCGGACCAGTGCAACGCAGAATCAGGGCAAAAAAAATGGTGCCACAAGGGCACCATTTTTCAAACCAGAACTCTTACTTACGGTAAGAGTGAGCCTGGTTGTCCAGACGCTGGTTAGCACGAGCTGCGTCATCTTTAGCAGCCTGAACGTCAGAACGGATTGCGTTCACGTCGTTGCTCAGCTGATCAACTTTAGCGTTCAGAGTCTGAACGTCTGAAGACAGTTGGTCAATTTTAGCGTTGCTTGAGCAACCAGCCAGCATAGTTGAAGCCAGGATTACCGCGCCCAGTACCAGTTTAGTACGATTCATTCTTTATACCCTCTAGATTGAGTTAATCTCCATGTAGCGTTACAAGTATTACACAAAGCTTTTTGAGTTGAGAATAAATTTTTGATGAGAACATGCTTAAATTTGATCGTTCGCTCAAAGAAACAGCATTTCGCAGAAGATGATGAAAATAATTAGCTAAAACAGAGAGATTTAATCGGACTAACCTTAATCATACGAGATTTTGAATAGTTAATTTCGATTGGAAATTTCCGATATTTGTATTACCCGATCAATAAAAAAAGCGCCTGGAAAAGGCGCTTTTTAAATAAAAATTCAGTTGCTAATCAGATGACATGTACGGAAGCGGTATTTGTCGTTCCGCTTGGTACTAATGCACCTGAAACCATTACCACAACATCGCCTTTCTGCGCATATCCGCTTTCCAGCGCCATTTCTTTACCAATGCGGTAGAAATCATCAGTTGAAGCAATTTCTTTCACCAGATGGGTTTCGATACCTTTGCTCAGAATCAGCTGGCGCGCAGTGGTTTCGTTGGTAGTCAGTGCCAAAATGGTGGCATCCGGGAAATATTTACGGATGGCTTTAGCTGATTTACCGCCTTCAGTGGCTACAACAATCAGTGGTGCTTCCAGTTTTTCTGCAGTCTCAACCGCACCGCGGCATACAGCTTCAGTGATGCGCAGTTTACGGGAATCCTGCAGTGAATCGATGCGAGATTTCATCACGCGATCGGTACGCTCACAGATGGTCGCCATGATGGTGACCGACTCCAGCGGATAACGGCCTTTTGCACTCTCACCAGACAACATCACCGCATCGGTGCCATCAAGGATGGCGTTGGCTACGTCGCCGGCTTCTGCGCGGGTAGGGCGTGGGTTCTTGATCATGGAATCCAGCATCTGCGTAGCGGTGATAACTACTTTGCGTGCTTTATTACACTTCTTGATCATCATCTTCTGCGCGAAGATCACTTCTTCTACCGGGATCTCAACGCCAAGGTCACCACGAGCAACCATGATGCCGTCAGATGCTTCGAGAATTTCGTCGAAGTTGTTCAGGCCTTCCTGATTTTCGATTTTTGAGATGATCTGGATGTGCTCGCCGCCGTTTGCCTTCAGATGCTCACGAATTTCCAGCACGTCAGAACGCTTACGGATAAAGGAGGCCGCAACGAAATCAACATTTTGCTCGCAACCAAAGATCAGGTCACGCTTGTCTTTTTCTGCCAGAGCAGGCAGCTGAATGGAGACGCCTGGCAGGTTAACGCCTTTGTTCTCGCCCAGGTCGCCGTTGTTCAGCACGTTACACACTACGGTGTTTTCAGTCACTTCAGTGACCTGCATACCAATCAAACCATCGTCGACCAGTACGGTGTTACCAATTTTCAAATCTTCAGTGAAACCGGCGTAGGTCACGGCAACGCGTTCGCTGTTACCAATCACGGATTGGTCGGTGGTGAACGTGAAGGTTTGTCCGGCTTTCAACGAAACATCGTTGCCGCCTTCCAGTTTCATGGTGCGAATTTCCGGACCTTTAGTGTCCAGCAGAATAGCGGCCTGACGACCGGTTTTTTCCATAACGGCACGCATATTCGTGATGCGTTGACCATGTTCAGCATAATCCCCGTGAGAGAAGTTCAGGCGCATTACGTTCATGCCTGCTTCCAGCAGTTGGGTCAGCATCTCTTCAGATTCGGTTTTTGGACCGATAGTACAAACGATTTTGGTCTTTTTCATGTCAGGTTTTCTATAAGTTGTGATGGATGATAAAGGTCGGGATTCGATGCACTGGGCACCGAAGTGAGAATATTTATGGTGTTGGAACGGATTTCACAGAAATAAGAATAGGAGACGAAAGCAAAGCGTGCAGAGAAGTTATGCAGTACGCGAGGGAACTGACCGAGCAGTGTTGCGCAAATCATTGGAGTTGTTTGCATAGGCACGTTAGCGCTGAAACCTTTCAGGTGGAACAACGCGGCATAGTATAGTCGCTAAGTATGCGAAAACCAATATAAAAGCGGCGTAAGAAAGACGATGCAGATCAAGAAAAGGATGTTGCGCAAGGAGATAAAACAGAGTGGTGCGCTCTAATGGACTCGAACCATCGACCCCCACCATGTCAAGGTGGTGCTCTAACCAACTGAGCTAAGAGCGCATTCAGGAAATTCAATAATTGGTGCGTCCGAGTGGACTCGAACCACCGACCCCCACCATGTCAAGGTGGTGCTCTAACCAACTGAGCTACGGACGCACTTGGTGCGCTCTAATGGACTCGAACCATCGACCCCCACCATGTCAAGGTGGTGCTCTAACCAACTGAGCTAAGAGCGCAACATGCTGTCAGGCGACAGCGGGGACGAATATTAACGGCAGGCCGTGAAGCTGGCAAGGGGAAAAAGTGTTTTTCCCCTACGACTGACCAGCAACTGTGCTATGCGTCGTTTTTTTAGCCGTTGCCTGCCAATTAATGTGCGTTCAGTCAGTTAGCGCGCGGCGCGCGCCAGGATCACCTGAGCGGGTAAGCGCTGCAAACGTCGGATACGCCAAATCATCATTACGGCCGCCGAGGTCAGGCCGATAATAAAGCCGCACCAGAAACCAGCTGGACCGAGTTTTGGCAGCACCCAATCGGTCATCGCCAGCACATAGCCCACCGGCAAACCCAATACCCAGTAGGCAATAAAGGTGATGAAGAAGATTGATCGCGTATCTTTATAGCCACGTAAAATACCGCTGCCAATCACCTGAATCGAATCCGAGAACTGATAGATCGCGGCCAGCAGCATCAGTTGCGCGGCCAGAGTTATCACTTCCGGATTAGCGGTATAGAGTCCGGCGATATCATGACGGAAAATCACGGTAAACAGCGCGGTGATCGCCGCCATACTGATGCCAACCCCTTGTCCGGTCCACGCGGCGACGCGCGCCTGTTCGGCCGAACCCTGGCCGAGTCGATAGCCAACGCGAATGGTGGTCGCCACGCCAAGCGACAGCGGCAACACAAACATCAAAGAGCTAAAGTTGAGCGCAATCTGGTGTCCAGCCACCTTCACAATGCCGAGCGGTGATACCAGCAGTGCTACCACAGCAAACAGCGTAACCTCAAAGAACAGCGCTAAAGCCACCGGCAATCCCAGCGTGAACAGCCGGGATAAAATGGCGCGAGAGGGTGGGGACCAGCGAGTTTTCATGCGAATATCGCGCATGCTTGCCATGCGTTTCACCCAGAAGCGCATCACAAGGAACATCACCCAATAGACTGAAGCCGTTGCCACACCGCAGCCCACGCCGCCTAAAGCCGGCATACCAAAATGGCCGTAAATGAACACATAGTTGAGCGGAATGTTCACCATCAGGCCGAGGAAACCCAACAGCATCGCCGGTTTAGTTTTCGACAGCCCTTCACACTGGTTGCGCATCACCTGGAACAGCAGGTAACCCGGCGCGCCCCACAGCAACGCATGCAGATATCCTTCAGCTTTGGCGGCCAATTCAGGATCGATATCATGCATGGTGTTAATCAGATAACCGGCGTTCCACAGCACCACCATGATTAATAGCGCGACACCCATTGCCATCCAGTATCCCTGGCGCACTTGTTCCGCGATACGCTCGCGTCGTCCCGATCCGTTGAGTTGCGCAACGGTAGGCGTCAAAGCCAGTAGAAGACCGTGACCAAACAGAATGGCGGGAAGCCAGATAGAGGTGCCGACAGCAACGGCGGCCATATCCGTGGCGCTTACCGCACCGGCCATAACAGTATCTACGAAACCCATCGCGGTCTGTGCCACCTGAGCAAGGATGACCGGGATCGCGAGGGCCAGCAATTGACGCGCTTCTGTAAAATACTTCTGCACGTAACACCTGCTTAATTAAAGAAGAGAGTGGGAGAAATCCCCATAGAATGCGCGGCATAGTGTAGCGGCAGCGTTGGCATCCGCCAAACGTTGATCGCATTTTGTTTAGCAATTTGTGTAAAGTTTGAACTCCGCCAAATTAAGCTGTGGCCGGTAAGCTGTGATAAACTGACGCAAACTTTGCAGAGGCTGAGATTATGTTTACTGGAATTGTGCAAGGCACGGCTGAAATTGTCGGCATTGAAGAAAAAGATCTGTTTCGTACGCATATTGTACGTTTGCCGGAAGAACTGTTACCCGGCCTGGCGTTGGGCGCATCGGTGGCGCACAACGGCTGCTGCCTGACGGTGACGGCGATTGATGGCGATCGTGTGAGTTTCGATCTGATCAAAGAAACGTTGCGCATTACCAACCTGGGTGAATTAAAGGTTGGTGACGTAGTGAATATTGAACGTGCGGCAAAGTTTAGTGATGAAATTGGCGGTCATTTAATGTCTGGTCATATTATGACCACGGCGGAAATCTGCAAAATTATCCAGTCAGAAAATAATCGCGAAATCTGGTTTAAATTACAGGACGCCACGCAGATCAAATATATTCTGCATAAAGGCTTTGTCGGCATCGATGGAATAAGTCTGACGGTGGGCGACGTCACTAAAAGCAAATTCTGTGTCCATCTGATTCCGGAAACGCTGGAGCGTACCACTCTGGGTGCGAAGAAGTTCGGGCAGAAGGTCAATATTGAAATTGATCCTCATACTCAGGCAATTGTGGAAACGGTTGAGCGTGTGCTGGCACAGCGTGAAGTGGCGGCTCTGGCGCAGGCTGATAACGCAGAATAGCGGTGATAAAAAAGGCGCCGAGCGGCGCCTTGATTGACTTAATAATCTTTATTAACGCGCAACGCGTAATCCGCCATCCTTGCCACGACTAAAGACTACCTGCCACAGCTGTATATCCCGCGCGCGAAACGCACCCGCGCAGGCATTGAGATAATAGTCGAACATCCGTTTGAAACGTTCGCCATAGTTCTCGGCTAACTGCGGCCATGCTGTCTGAAAACGTTCATACCAGGCCATTAACGTTGTATCGTAATCCGCGCCAAAATTATGCCAATCTTCCAGAACAAAATGTGGTTCACTGGCATCGGCAATTTGCCGCACCGACGGCAGGCAACCATTCGGGAATATATATTTATCAATCCATGGATCGACGTTCATATCCGTGGTGAGGGCACCAATGGTGTGCAGCAAAAATATGCCGTCTGGCTTGAGATTGCGATCGGCAACATCAAAATAAGTGGCATAGTTTTTCGGCCCGACGTGTTCAAACATCCCGACGGAAACAATACGATCATATTGATTATTGAGGTCGCGATAATCCTGCAACAAGATAGTGACATCTAACCCTTCGCAGCGTTGTTGTGCCAGTTTTTGCTGCTCGGCGGATATAGTGACACCCTGCACGGTTACCCCATAATGGCGTGCCGCATATTCTGCCAGACCACCCCAACCACAGCCGATATCCAACAATGTCATGCCTGGTTCAAGTTGCAACTTGCGACAAATCATATCCAGTTTTGCCTGCTGCGCGTTTTCCAGGGTGTCAGCCTCTTTCCAGTAGCCACATGAATATTGCATGTAGGGATCAAGCATCAATGTGAAGAGATCATTACCGAGATCATAATGTTCTTTACCGACAATCCAGGCTCGTTTCTTTGACTGCAAATTAGTGAGACGCGCTGCTGCAATACGCAACGTATCTTTAAAATGCCGTGGTAATTGTTTATCCAGATGGTGTTTTAATACGCGGTGGAAGAACATGTCGAGTTGTTCGCACTCCCACCAACCATCCATGTAACTTTCACCTAAACCGAGCGATCCTTCCTCAAGTACGCGTTTAAAAAAATCTGGATGCTTTACCTGAATATCCCAGGGACGAGTGCCATTAACTGCAATATCAGCGCGCTCTAGCAGTTCATTGACGATCCGAAACCAGTGGTTTTCTTCAAGGCTCACTTCTTCTATAACAGATGAACTCATAGCTTCTCCATCACCTTCCGATCTGAACCTGAGAAAAAGAATAGCCAATTTCCCAAGACCTGTGAGAGAACTCACGGAAAATCCGTGCGCCAGAAATCCGACGTTTTACAGAGGTATGAATTTGATGAGAAAACGTTGACGCAACACTGGAGTATCGTGCAGACGCCATCCCGCGACAGAGTCGCTAAAGGTATTACATTTATATTATTGATTTATAGCAGAAATACGGACCCACAGAGTATATGCTCACGTGGGTCAATATTCAACGGGTTATCGTTAGTTTGCTAACGATAATCGTTGCCTTACTGATTATCTTCGCAGGGACGGGAAGTGTGGGCAATATCACTTTGTGCGCTTATTGCGCGTTGGCAGATGAAGCCGACCCATGCCAAAACGACCGTTGCCACCATCACTAATGTGGTGTTGAACAGCGCCTTCTCCAGCCCGGCTGATACCAACAGGCTGGCGGCGAAGCATAAACCTAACTGGAAAAGATTCTGCAAACCCGCGGCTTTGCCGGTGGCATGCGGGAAGGGCGCTAATGCGCTGGCGACAACAATTGGGTAGATGGCGCCATTGGCCAATGCCATACCGCAGAAGGGCATTAACAACACAAACAGCGGGGCTGATGGCATCAGGGCAATCACAAACAGGCTCAGGATGCTCAGGCTATACACCACCAGCAACCACGGCAGTAGTTGTGCCCCCTGATAACGATTTAACATCGCCCGGCAGCCAAAGCCACCGATAAGGAAAGCAATGGTTTGAGGGATGTAACTCAGGCCAATATCGCCCGGCGTTAAACCCGCAGCGGCGAGAATAAAGGGCGAACCTGTCAACCAGGCAAAGAAACTCGCTGAACAAGCGGAGTAAATTAATACATTGCCGCTGTAAACGCGGGTGCCCAGCAAGGTTAACCAGCCAGGTTGTTGGCCACTGGTGACTTTTTCGCGTTTCACTGTCGTTAACTGCAGCGTACCAATCAGTAATAGCAGCGCGATCAGCGTAAGCGCGATGAAAATACTGCGCCAGTGGAAGTGGCTGATTAGCCACGCACCTAACAGCGGTGCCAGCGCTGGGGAGAGCGCAACCAGCGGCATAATGGTGGCAAAGACTTTGTTCGCTTTCGCTTTAGGATAGTGGTCCACCACCAGCGCTTGCCAGCTCACGGCTGCGGCGCAAACGCCAATCGCCTGTACAAAGCGCAGCGCCAGCATCAGGCGTACGTCAGTAACCCATAGCATCCCCAAACAACCGAGCGCGAAAATGGCCAGGCCGGCAAGAAGAATGGGCTTGCGACCGTAACGATCCGACAACGGCCCCCAAAAAACCTGCGCGCAAGCAAAGCCGCCGAGAAACAGGCTCAGGCTGGCGCTGATGGTGCCCGGCGCGCTAGCAAAATCACGCTGCATATCGCCAAAAGCAGGTAAATACATATCCGTGGCAAGAAAGCCGAGCATACTGAGCACGGCAAGGTAAGGCATAAATGCTTTAGACGACAACATGTTGATTCTCTTTTGGGCAGGTTGAACGGCGGGGAGTGTAAAAGGATGCAGCACGCTTTGTGAAACGCTAATATTTGCACAGTGCTGTTAAAATTTTTGAAGGCAAAATTATGTGGTCAGAATATGCACTTGAAGTGGTCGATGCCGTGGCGCGCACCGGTAGTTTTAGCGCAGCGGCGCAGGAGCTCCATCGCGTGCCCTCTGCCGTCAGCTATACGGTGCGTCAGCTTGAAACCTGGCTGGCGGTGCCGCTGTTCGAACGTCAACATCGCGAGGTGGTAATGACGCCGGCCGGTGAACATTTTGTGCGGGAGGGGCGGTCTGTTATCAAAAAAATGCTGGCAACGCGCAGGCAGTGCCAGCAGCTCGCCAATGGCTGGCGCGGTGAGTTAAGCATAGCCGTTGACTGCATTGTAAAACCGCAGCGCACGCGACAACTGGTAAAGGATTTCTATCGTCATTTTCCAGATATGGAGTTGATCATCAGCTTTGAGGTGTTCAATGGCGTGTGGGATGCCCTGGCTGACGGACGTGTTGATGTGGCGATTGGTGCCACTCAGGCGATCCCGGTCGGCGGGCGCTTTGCTTTTCAGGATATGGGCGCGCTTAACTGGCGCTGCGTGGTGAGCCCCGATCATCCTTTGGTCAACAGTGAACTGCTGGATGATGAAACGCTGCGTGCGTGGCCATCACTGGTGCTGGAAGACACCTCGCGTGCGCTGCCGCGTCGTATGACATGGACGCTGGATAATCAGCGGCGGCTGGTGGTGCCGGATTGGGAAACCGGGCTGGAGTGCCTGCAGGCGGGATTGTGCGTGGGAATGGTGCCGGGTCATCTGGCGCGGCCGCTGCTGAATAATCACCGGTTGGTAGAATTGCCGTTGCCGCAAGCCTTTCCGGATAGTCCGTGTTGCGTCAGCTGGGCTGAACAACGTGCGTCACCGGCACTGGAATGGTTACTGGTATATCTCGGGGATGCTGAAACGCTGAACCACGAATGGCTCAGCGAAGTCTCGGTTTAGCGGCGATAGTCGCGGAACGGGCCATCCGCCACTGAGCGACGCTCAATCAGCGTTGGCTGCACCTCAATGGTTTGCGGATCTTCGCGTTTGCTGGTGATGCGATCCAATAGCATTTCCAGCGCTTTTTCACCCAGTTCGGCTTTCGGCTGGTGCACGGTTGTCAGGGCTGGAGTGAAATAGCGCGCGTTGCGCACGTTGTCGTAACCAATTACCGAGATATCCTGTGGTACGCGTAAGCCCATCTCATCGGCGGCACAAATCGCGCCCATGGCCATGATGTCGCCTCCGCAGAATACGGCGGTTGGCCGCTGTTTCTGGTTTAAAATCTGCTGCATCGCCTGGTATCCTGATTCAGGTTCAAAATCGCCCTGAACCACCCATTCTGGACGTACCGCAATGCCCGCCTCGTTCATCGCCTGCAGGAAACCCGCGTGACGTCCGCCGCCGGTGTTGCGCTCCATCTGGCCGGGAATCGCGCCAATGTCGCGATGACCGCGTTCAATCAGATAACGCCCCGCGAGATAGCCACCCTGAAACGCGTTGTCCTGCACGGTATCGGTAAAATCACCGCGTGAAGCGCCCCAATCCATCACCACCATCGGGATATTGCGGTTCTCTTCCAGCATTTGCAGCAGATCGTCCGGATACTCAGAACACATCACCAGCAAACCATCGACGCGTTTTTGCGCCATCATTGACAGATAAGCGCGCTGTTTTTGCAAATCGTTGTGCGCGTTGCCGAGAATCAGCGTATAGCCGCGATCGAAGCAGTGATTTTCTACCGCTTCAATAATTTCGGCAAAGTAGGGCGCTTCGCTCGACGTTGCCAATAGGCCCAGAGTTTTGGTGTGATTCACTTTCAGACTACGCGCCACGGCACTTGGCGAGTAATGCAATTCTTTGATCGCTTCCCATACGGCGTTACGCGTCTCTTCCGCAACGAAACGCGTTTTGTTGATGACATGCGAAACCGTGGTGGTTGAAACACCGGCGCGCTTCGCGACATCTTTAATTGTTGCCATGAAAATGGTACTCCTGGGATTATCGCAACTTACTGATAAGTATATTGTTAAACGTTTGCGTCTGCTAATGCTTTTACAGCCCAAAAAGCGGGCGAAATGGGGGTGTTTAGCAGGCGAAATCACTTCATCATGCTGTAAATACAGCAGGCGCGAAATCTGTTGCGCAACGAAAGGCGGCGATTCTAGCAAGCTAGCGCGGATAACACGAGATTTTTGCCCACTGCTGTGCGAAAATCGCTTTAACCCTAAAGATTGTGTGACTAAGGAGGCGTGATGAATACTGATTTGAAGCTGGCGCTAATGACGACGGTTGGCGCACTGTTAATGATTATCGCATTCAGCTTTACCGCGATCATGCATTAATAAAAAAGCCGGAGCTGTTAACAGCATCCGGCTTTTTTATTGGCGTTGCGCAACCGCTAGCGAATGGTTTTTGGCGTCATCATACGACGCGCGCCTACATAGTGTTTCTGCCAGTAATCCTCACCTAATGCACTAATCTGAATATCTTTGCCCGTGCGCGGTGACTGAATGAATTTGCCATTGCCGAGATAAACACCGACATGATCGGCGGTGCCGCGATTGTTGATGCGGAAGAACACCAGATCCCCTTTCTCGAGCATTTCACGCTTTATCGGTGCCGCATCGCGCAGGTGATACATTTCATTGGCGGTGCGCGGGAATTTGAACTTTACCAGGTCTTTATAGGCGTACCACACCAGGCCGCTGCAATCGAAGCCGGTGTGAGGTGAGGTACCGCCCCACTGATAGGGTTTGCCAAGCTGGCCCATTAATTTGGTCATCGCCGTCTCACGCGCTTTTTGATAGCGCTGACGATGTGCTTTGCTCATTTTGATGCCGGTAAGCGCTATGGCTTCATCATCAACGTCAATCGCAGATGACTTTTTCGCCAGGCGTTGATGACCGTATTTCTTACCGGAGAGTTTCAGCGAGGATTTTTTGCTGGTGGTTTTGTGCAGCGCGGTTTCTGTCGGTGTCTGTTTTTTGAGTTTGAATTTTTGGACGGCAGTCAGGCGCGATTTTTTAGTTGTGGTTTTCACCGGACGTCGTTTGCGGCGCTCGTCTTCACGTGCGCTCTTTTTCTCTGCTTTTAACGTACTGGCGTTAACGGGCGCATGCGGAGATGCAGCGGCCACATTAAAGAACAGTTGGGCTAAAGCCAGTATGAAAAGCGTAATCAGTAGACGCATAATCCGGTTACAGGTTAAGCAGGCTGAATGAAAACAGACTGCGGCAAAGTGAGAGAAATCTGATCAAGTGACCAGCGCCGAGGCAATTCTAATCCACTTTTTTTGCAAAAGGTAAGGCCTTTTTCCATTAATATGTTACCAGATTGATTCTGTAGCAAAAATGAGCTATTTCAGCTGCTTAACGCAGCGAAACTATTGCTAATTATTAATTTATTAATGCCAATTAATGATATGAAAATGTTATTTGTTATGCATGAACTTAACAAACATGGCGATTAACCCGCGCAAACACAAAATCCCGTTTTCAGTACGGGAGCGAAATCGCTACAATAAACAAACACGAAGTGAAGGATTAAGGAAGGCAATAATGAGTACTGTTGAAAAAATTCAGCGTCAGATCGCAGAAAACCCGATCTTGCTGTACATGAAAGGTTCTCCAAAGCTGCCAAGCTGCGGCTTCTCGGCGCAAGCGGTGCAGGCGCTGTCAGCCTGTGGCGAGCGTTTCGCGTACGTGGACATCCTGCAAAACCCCGATATCCGCGCTGAAATGCCAAAGTACGCTAACTGGCCGACCTTCCCGCAGTTGTGGGTTGACGGTGAACTGGTTGGCGGCTGCGACATCATCGTTGAGATGTTCCAGCGCGGCGAACTTCAGCCGCTGCTGAAAGAGACCGCAGAGAAGTATAAAGAAGCGGAATAATGCAGAAGGCCGACAACGTTGTCGGCCTTTTCTTTGACTATTCAGCAGACGCGTCGTCTGCAGACTCCTCATTGAAGGCCAGGGGCCAGCCGCCGAGACGCTTCCAGCGATTTACCAGCTCACAGAACAGCGTGGCCGTCTGTTCGGTGTCATACAGCGCCGAATGCGCTTGCGTACTGTCAAAATCCATCCCCGCCGCTTTACACGCCTTAGCCAACACCGTTTGTCCCAGCACTAAGCCGCTTAATGCCGCGGTATCAAAAGTGGCAAAAGGGTGGAACGGATTGCGCTTCAGGCTGGCACGTTCAGCAGCCGCCATGACGAAGTTGAGATCGAAGGTGGCATTGTGCGCCACGATAATCGCGCGATTGCAGCCGCTATCTTTAGTGCCTTTGCGCACCATTTTAAAAATGGCATGCAGGGCTTCATATTCGCTGACCGCGCCGCGCAGCGGATTGGTCGGATCGATCCCAGTAAACGCCAGTGCCGCAGGATTAAGAATGGCACCTTCAAACGGTTCTACGTGGAAATGCAGCGTTTCATCACGATGTAACCAGCCGTCTTCGTCCATTTTTAGCGTTGTGGCGGCAATCTCTAGCAAGGCATCGGTTTGCGCGTTAAAACCGGCTGTTTCGACGTCGATCACGACAGGATAAAAACCACGGAAGCGTTGGTGGAGAGCGTTTAAAGCGTTCGATTCAGACATCAGGATCTCATGGCAATAAATAGGGCAGCGCGCATTATGGCAAAAATTGCAGGAGGGTGCAGCAGGAGAGGGAAATCAGCCCGCAAATAAGCAGGCTGACAATCGGCATTAGTTGCCGAGGCCGTGACCGGCATGTTTGTTTTCGATCAGCTCAATTTTGTAGCCGTCTGGATCTTCAACAAAAGCAATAATAGTGGAACCCCCTTTCACCGGGCCCGCTTCACGCGTGACGTTGCCGCCCGCGCTGCGGATGCGCTCGCAGGTGTCCGCTACATTGTCCACGCCCAGCGCGATATGACCGTAAGCATTGCCAAGATCGTATTTGTCCACGCCCCAGTTGTAGGTCAGCTCAATCACCGCGCCTTCACTCTCTTCGGTGTAGCCCACGAAAGCCAGGGTGTATTTGTATTCGGTGTTTTCGCTCTGACGCAGCACGCGCATGCCCAGCACACGGGTGTAAAAATCGATGGAACGTTGCAAATCGCCAACGCGTAACATGGTGTGAAGTAAACGCATAACATCCTCTTTTTTAAAACGTCATCAGGGAATGACGAGACCACTTAGTATATACCCTGATGAAAAAACACTGCCGGACATTCTGCCCGGCAGTCTCGGTCTTACAGGGTTGGATAATCGGTATACCCTTCCGCGCCGCCACCATAGAAGCTTTCCGGACGCTGCGGATTAAGTGGCGCATCTTGTTGCAGACGTGCCACCAGATCCGGGTTAGCGATAAAGTCGCGACCAAACGCCACGGCATCAATCAGGCCGCGCGCAATCAGATCGTCGGCCTTTTCGACGGTATAAGCGCCGGCGCCAACGATCACGCCAGGGAACAGCGCGCGCACTTTCTCACGGAAGGCATCGCTATAAGGCTGTCCACCCGCCCAGTCAGGCTCCGACAAGTGCAGATACGCCAGGCCACGTTTGCCCAGTTCGGCGATATACCACAGCGCGGCTTTCTCTTCTTCCGGGCCATTTTCCAGATTCTGGAAGGCCCCGATTGGCGAAATGCGGATACCAATACGATCGGCAGACCAGTTGGCAATCGCCGCATCCACCACTTCGAGCGCGAAACGGCCGCGCTTCTCAATCGAACCGCCGTACTCATCGCTACGCTGGTTTGATCCTGGCGCGAGGAATTGATGCATCAGATAACCGTGGGCGGAGTGCAGCTCAAGCAGGTCAAAGTCCGCTTCACGCGCATTGAAAGCCGCCTGACCGAAATCTTTCACAATCTGCTGGATTTCGGCCACTGACAGCTCGCGAGGCAGCGAGGTGTCTTCACGATAGACGCTACCGTCTGCCGCACGCAGAGACGTACGCGTGCCGGCGGCCAGCGCAGTTGGCGCCACCGGGGCTTTGCCTTCGGGCTGTACGCTGTTATGTGAAATACGGCCGGTATGCCACAGCTGCACGGCGCTATGACCGTTTGCGGCATGAATGCCTTCGTTAATCACTTTCCAGGCGGCAATTTGCTGCTGAGTGTGCAGACCCGGCGCACCGGCATAACCTTTCGCCTGGAAAGAGATTTGGGTGGCTTCGGTGATGATCAAACCGGCGCTGGCACGCTGCTGATAATACTCAGCCATCAGCGGAGTAGGGATATCACCCGGCTCAATGCTGCGCAGGCGCGTCAACGGGGCCATGAAAATGCGGTTAGGTACGGTAATCGCGCCCACTTTAAGGGGAGAGAATAACTGTTTGCTCGCCATGTAAGTTGCTCCAGGAAGACCGGTCGTCTAGCGACTGCGGTTTAAAAAAATCAGTGATTTACAAGCCACTGTTCGATGGTTTCAAGCGCCAGACTGATTGGGCCAGGCTCTCGGGAAATCTTGCTCTGCAAACTGGCGCCTAACCACAGCAAATAACAGCGCTGCGCCAGCTGATGCGGCGTTTGATTGAACGGCAACGGCTGTTCAGCCGCGGCCTCGCTCAAGCAGCGCGTATAGGCTGCGATGATGGCATTGGCGCTGTGCTGCAAAGCTTCGCGCATGGGCTCGGACAGATCGCACACTTCAGCCGACAGCTTGACGCCAAGGCAGCCAACAATATGACCTTGCTCGATAAACAGCGTTTCGCCATAGCGAAAATGCTGTAACAGGCGTTCTCCTGGCGTCAGTCCGGGTTGATTAAGCTGCTGCTCGATCTGCTGCAGGTAATTGGCAAAGTAGCGCTCAATCAGCGCAACGCCAAACGCCTCTTTCGAACCGAAGTAGTGATAGAAAGAGCCTTTGGTGACTTCCGCCAGCGTTAGCATCTCATTTAGGCCCATGCCGGTAAAACCACGCTGCAAACAAACCTGCTCACCAATGGCGAGCAGATGTTCACGAGTATCATTGCGTTGCAGCGTCTTAGTCATGGGTCGCAGGTTATTAGACCAGTCAGTCTAACGCAACCCTTCAGCGGAGTTTTGGCACGATCTGATCATGTCCAACTGCGGCTGGTATGCTTGCGTCTGGATATTGAACATGCCCAAAACGGTATGGAAAAGATTGTCTTGCGAGACCTTATTATCGGCAGCTTGCTGGCGTAAACAGTTTTCATTGATGTGATTAGCTGCGGCGTAACCCGGCGACATCCACATCAGCAGTGGAATATGCGTTTGTTGCGAGGGGGCAAACAGATAGGGCGCCCCGTGCAGATACATACCGCGCTCACCAAGCGATTCGCCATGGTCGGAGAGATAAACCAGCGCCACGTTAAAGCGATCGCTCAGACCTTCCAGTTTATCAATGGTACGGCTCAGCATATCGTCGGTATACAACAGCGAATTATCATAGGTATTTACCAGCGCCTGATGATCACAATCCTGGATCTGATTGCTATCACACGTTGGCGTAAAGCGGCGGAATTCAGCCGGATAGCGCTGATAGTAAGCGGGACCGTGGCTGCCCATCTGATGCAGCACGATAATGCCGTCGTTATGCAGACTCGCAACGTAGTTATCCAAACGATGCAGCAGCACATCATCCTGACAGAAACCATCGTGGCAATATTGCGGCAGATTCCACTGTGTCATATCGCTGTGCGGCACCCGGTCACAGGCACCTTTGCAGCCACCATCGTTCTCGCGCCACAGTACGCTCACGCCAGCATGGGCAAGGATGTCGAGCACGCCTTCCTGATGATGCGCCAGATTGGCGTCATAGTGTACGCGCGGCATATTCGAGAACATGCAGGGCACTGAAATAGCGGTTTCTGTGCCGCACGAGGTGGCATTGGGATAATAGATGACCTGCTGTTTTTTCAGCTCCGGGTTAGTTTCGCGCGTGTAACCGCCAAGGGAGAAATTCTCTGCGCGCGCGGTTTCACCCACCACCAGCACTACCAGCGTTTTCTTTTGGGCGGCGCTAATGAGCGGGCCCTTACGCGCATCCTGACCTATTTTCACCAACGCCTGATTACCCAGTAGATAGCGCTGATCGACATAGTGACCGCCGCCACTGAGGATATTGGCGGGCGTGACCATTTTTATCAGGCCTTTATTGTTGCGAATCAAGGAGGCGTAATCTTTATAAAACAGCACCGCCATCAGCAGGATCAACAAGATTGCGCCCAATGCACCGACCAGGCGCTGCACCAGATTCCACCACCAACGTTGTCCCTTACTAATCCGCACGATACACAGCAATGCTGCCGGAACCAGGCCCATGACCAACATCCATACTAAATAGTGAACGCTGATTAACGCCCCAGCCTCCTGCCGATCGGACTCAAACACGTTTTGCATCATATTGGTGTCAATCACCGTGCCAAAACTGTGCATAAAGTAGTTGGCGGCAGCGCTGATGATCACCAGCACAATCAATAACGGCTTGCGGATATAAGGCCAGGCAACGAGGGAGAAAATCATATAAAAAGCCGCAATCAGCACCAGCGGGATACTGGCGGCGAACAGATACGCGTGCGGGCGATCGTAGACGATCATCTCCCAGGCGTGGAGCAGAAACAGGGCGTTCAAAACTAAGGCGAAGAACAGCGCAGCAATAAGATTAAATCCGCTGGTGCTGCACTGGAATATGTTCCTGAATTTCATGAAAACTCAACGGTAAGTTGTAATGTGACAATCGTATGAAGACATTATGAGGAAAACCTTAACCACAGCTAAACAGACTTATTTTAGACCTTTCGTCGGTTGGCTATTTGGTAAACAGCGGTTACCGGCTGCGGCTGGCGTATTGATTATGCGCAATTAGCGTTTACTCTTTGTACTATGTCATTAAGCTGTTATCACTGTGCTGCAAGTTGTTAACCCCGGAGTTGATGTGGCTGAGCAATTAGAGTTCTTCCCCGTTCCCAGCCCGTGTCGTGGCGTTTGCCAAAGTGACGCGCGTGGCTATTGTCGTGGCTGTTTGCGCAGCCGGGAAGAGCGCTTTAACTGGATGAAGTTCAGCGACGCACAAAAACGCGATGTGCTGCGGCTATGCCGACAACGCTGGTTACGACTGCAGCGTCAGCAGAAAGTGGATGAAGATCATGATCCGCAACAACCAGAGCTGTTTTAAGAAACCGATATTTTTCCTTTCCGTTATACTCCCGCCTTCGTCATCTGGATTCGTATTTGAGGGAGTTTAACCATGTTGAAACCGCAAGCTATTGCACCGCAGGGACCGTCCTTTTCACCGCTAATTGCGGGATACTGGCGCTTGATGGAGTGGGGCATGACGTCACAGCAGCTGGTGCAATTTATTGAGCATCACCTTGCACTGGGCATCACCACCGTTGATCACGCCGACATTTACGGTGATTACCAATGCGAAGCCGCCTTCGGGGCCGCGCTGCGTCTTGCACCGGGATTACGCGAGAAGCTGCAAATTGTCACCAAATGCGGCATCGCGACGCGCGCTAAGCCAGAACATCACATCGGTCATTACAATACGGATACCAGCCATATTTTGCACAGCGCGGAAAATTCGCTGCGCCATTTCAATACGGATTATCTCGATTTATTACTGATTCACCGTCCGGACCCGCTGATGGATGCCGATGAAGTTGCAGAAGCCTTTATCGCCCTGCATCAGAGTGGCAAAGTGCGCCATTTCGGCGTGTCCAACTTCACTGCTTCGCAGTTCACGCTACTGCAATCGCGTTTACCGTTCAGTCTGGTCACCAACCAGCTGGAGATTTCACCGCTGGAACAAACGCCGCTGCTGGACGGTTCGCTCGATCAGTGTCAGCAGAATCGCATCCGACCGATGGCGTGGTCTTGCCTCGGCGGCGGTCGACTGTTTAACGATCCCCATTATCAGCCGCTGCGCGATGAGCTGGAGCAGGTGAAGCAGGAAATTGGCGCCAGTAATATCGAGCAGGTGGTGTACGCGTGGGTGATGAAATTGCCAAGCCGTCCGTTACCGATTATTGGTTCAGGCAAATGTGAACGCGTCAGCGAAGCGGTTGCGGCGTGCCAGCTCACGCTTGATCGTCAGCAGTGGTTCCGCATTCGTAAAGCCGCGATCGGTTATGATGTGCCCTAAAGCGTAAAGCTGCGTCAAATTACGGCAGCCTGGCTGAAAGCAGTCCAGGCTTACAGAGCATCTAACCGTAAGGAGACGTTATGAAGAAAACCCTCATTGTTATGCTGACCCTGGCCTGCACCGCTGGCGCGCAGGCTGCTTCAGAAGACGTCACGCTGCATGAAACCACGGCGCAAGGTATTGGCGCAGCGATTGGCAAAGTCACCATTAGCGAAACACCGTATGGCCTGCAATTTACTCCGGCGTTAACCGGCCTCAAACCGGGGATTCATGGCTTCCATGTCCATGCTAAAGGCAGCTGTGAGCCGGGCGAATCCGATGGCAAAACGGTGGCGGCCGGTGCGGCTGGTGGTCATCTCGATCCGCAAAACACCGGCAAGCATCTCGGGCCCTATGCCGATGGTCATCTGGGCGACTTACCCGCGCTCTTCGTAACGGAGGATGGCAAAGCGGATTATCCTGTCGTTGCTCCGCGTATTAAATCCCTCAGCGAAATCAAAGGTAAAGCCTTAATGGTGCACGTGGGCGGTGATAATCATGCCGACCATCCACAGCCGCTTGGTGGCGGTGGCGCACGTTTTGCCTGCGGCGTCATCTAACCTCACGGGCGGCAATGGATATGTTGTCGCCCTGATTGTTCCGTTTGTAAAAAGTTGACCCATTTTCCCGCTACACTCCGCGTTTTTTCCGTCCTATGATATTGATTCAGGAATAAAACGCTCAGGGGCAGGAATGAAAACGCGTGGGATGATACTGTTATGTTTATTGTTGGTGGGATGTGATCAACCAAATGACACACAGCTGCGTCTGGAGGCCGGTCGGCAATTACAGTGGACGGTAGACACCAATCCACTTCGGGCCAGCTGTGAAGATATTGCCCGTGGTCGTGAATGGTTAACGCATCGCACACTTCAGCGTCTGGAAGCCAAAGGGTGTCAGAATGTATTGCGCAGTGCCAGCGAGACCAATTTCATCAATACCGCCATTTATCGTCACGGCATAACAGTGGTATGCGGTGGTATCAGCGGCAAGAGTTTTACTGGCACGCTGTTAAATCGTCGTTTTATCTACTCTTCAGAAGAGAAGGCGTTGGTGCTGGAACCGAAGTTCGATCAGGATAAAACCCGGTTTGAAGGGCAAAAATCACTGCAACAACTGCAGGAAGATTTTGAGCGCCAAACCACGCAATATTGCCAGTAATTAATCAGGTACAGCCTGCGCCAACTGGCCCAGCGAACAGCGTAATCGCCACAAAATGCCGGCTAAGGTATTTGCTTCGTTTTCCGGCTGCTGCTGCAGTTGATCAATCATGGTGTCCAGTTCATCTAACGTGGCCTGTAGCGCGGTGTGATGGACACCACGCAGGCTCATAATACGTTGTAAATCTTGCAGGCTGCTGTCGCGCATGTGCGCCAGGGTGTGCGATGTCGGCTGCCATTCGCGCAGTTGCCAGACAATATGCGAACAGTTGAGCAGCACCACGCCCCAGCGCAGCAGCCAAACGCGCGCCTTTTCATCACGGCTGTTACTCAACTGGCTAATGTGATGATAAATCTGCGATTCAAAATGGCTCTCACGCAGGCGCGGATGGCGACGTAGCTGATCGAGAAACGCATGTCGCAAGGCACGAATATGGCGACGGCTGCGGCGGGCATCAGAACTGGGGCGCAATACCTGAAACGCCACCCAGGCCAGCAGCACGCCACATACCTTCGCTATATTGTCATTGAGAAAGCTTTGATAATCCCAGTCCGGGGGATTGGTGACGGCAATAAACGATCCCATAAAGACAATGAATTGCCCCCACATACCCGCGCGCTTCTTCTGCTGCAGTTTAAATAGCTGCAGGGTGATAAGCAGCGGGAACAGCACCAGTAAAAACTGCCAGAGCGCGCTGATTTGCACCATCAAGCCGAACTGCAGCACAAAACTAAACACCGACAGCCACAGTAAGGTTTTCAGCAGCAGCGATACGCTGCCGCTGGGTGAAGGTGCGGAAGAGTAAAGTACGCAGGCGATGGCGGTTAGCGTCAGGGCGGCGGCGCCGGAATCCCATTGCGTGGTGATCCAAAATGCGCAGCCCAACATGATAACGCTAAAGGTGCGCAGCGCGCTCCAGCCCGCTTCGGCGCTGTCGCTTTCACGCGCCAGTGAAGGCGCGTAGGGTGGCTGAAAACGCGTGTCTGCGTCGGCGCGCTCAATCAGACGAATCCAGCGATTAACATTGAGGTACACCCAGCAGAAATAGCGCAGGCGCTGAACAAACGCGCGTTGGCGAAAATCACCGCTCGCGGAAGGCGTGATTCCGCGCAGAATCAGGGCTAGCCGATATTTGTCACATTGTGGTTGTGCCAGCTCGTGCAGCAGTTGAGTGATGGCGTTGTAGAGTTCAGGCGGTGCATCCGGCCAGTTAAGCAGCATGCGGCGCAGGCTGGAGAGCACGCTGGTAAGGCGCAGCTGCTGATGCAGCACATAGTTCAACACGTTGTTCTGGCGGCGGAAGCGATAGTGGCTCCAGAATGCCTGAATGCGCAGCAGGTTCATGGTGAGAATCTGGCTGATGACATTCTCATGTGCGGTGCGCACGTTATCGGTACTGCCCTGCTGCAGTAGTAGCACCGCATGATCCAGCAAGCGTGCGTGCATCTGACGAAGCGAGCTCATCAATGCATTGCCATCGGAGGTGCTGGGAAGAATCATCATCATTAATCCGGCGCACAGAATGCCGGAGATCACCTCGCAGACGCGCGCCTGAGCGATATCCCATAACTGAGTGACGTCGGTGATGTTTACGCTGCTAAACGCAATAATGGCGGCGGTGTAACCCGCCAGCGAGAATGCGTAAGCCACGTTGTTTTGATAGTGATTGGCGATTCCAGTGCAGAACGCCAGCCAACCGGCCATAAAAAAGGCGAACAGCCAGGGCTCATTCAGCGTATGTCCGGCAATCAGCAGCGCAGCGCTGGCACCGAGTAAGCTACCCACAATACGCCCCAGACTTTTACTGATTGCGCCACCCACGGTGGGAAAACTGATCACCGCCGCCGACGTCATCGCCCAATAAGGTTCGTCGAGTTGCAGCGCATAAGCGAGGATTAATGCCAGACACATCGCGATGCCATTGCGTAGCGCATAGCGCCATTCGCCACCGGTTGCTTTTATCCACGGCAAATTTTGCCATGCCAGCCACTGAAAATTCATGGAGGCCTCAGTGGACGATAGAGATGGTGCAGGTGGTGCCCGCTACCAGCGGCACGCCATCCGGCAGCGCATCTAAACGAATGCGCACCGGTACGCGCTGCGCCAGGCGTACCCAGGGAACGTTGGGTTTAATATCTGGCACCAGTCCGCCATCGCTGGTCACGCTTTGGTCGTAAATGGCACGCCCGATGCTCTCCACTTTGCCCTGCAATCTGGCGCCGTTGCTGTACAACACAATGTGCGCGACCGCGCCGGGCTGAATATGGCGCAGCTTGGTCTCTTCGAAATACCCCATCACGTAATAAGAGTGGCTATCCACCAGTGCAAACAGTGGCGTGCCGGCGGTTGCATAGTTGCCGGTGCGCAGCGTCAGGTTGCTGATCCATCCATCGGTCGGGGCGGTCACGCTGGTTTGATCGAGATTCCAGCGCGCCTGATCGAGGCTGGCCTGGGCCGCTTTTGCGGTCGCCGTGGCGGCATTAGCGGTTAAACGTGCAGCATCCATATCTTCGGCAGAAATGACATTACGCGGCAGGCTGGCACGGCGATTGGCTTCATGCTGGGCTTTGGCGAGATCGGCCTGCGCTTTGGCTAATTGCGCTTCAGCGTTGGCGACAGCAATTTGCCAGGGCACCGGATCAAGCTTGAGCAAGGTGTCACCTTTATGCACAAACTGATTGTCGCTGACGTTCAGCGCAATGATGCGTCCTGACACTTCCGGCGTAATATCGACCAGTTCGGCGCGCACTTTGCCGTCACGCGTCCAGGGCGATTGCATATAGTAATTCCACATCCACCATCCCGCGAGTAGGGCCAGAGCAAAGATCACTACGGTTGAAAAATACTTAAAAGGGTTGAATTTCATAGTGATTTATCCGAGGCTCAGTAACCACAATGCGCCAGCGACGCAAAGTACAAACAGGGAAAGATCCATTAACGTGGGATGCCAGACATCGCCGGAGTAGATCCAGCCGCGCAGCAGCGGGTGGATGAGTAGCCAAAAGAAGAAACCGAGCAGCACCGCTTTAAACAACGGTGGAAAAAACAGCGAGGCGCCGAATACCAGATCGGTAAGCGGTGCGCTGGGGGAAAAAGCGGTTAGGGACACGTGTCATCATCCTTTTTGACCGGGATTCATCTAAATAGAGTCTAGACAGCAAGCGTATGCGCTGGCCTGATATTTGTAATTTGCCAGGTAAACTCGCAGAATAGTGTAAAATCTGGCTTAATAGCTAGCAAGCTAATTATAAGGAGATGCAATGGATACGCCCTTGGGAACCGATCTGTCTCGCTTGGTGCGCATTTGGCGCGCTTTAATTGATCAACGTTTGAAACCGCTTGAGCTGACACAAACACACTGGGTGACGCTACATAACATTCATCAACTCCCGCCAGAGCAGTCACAGATTCAGCTGGCAAAGGCGATTGGCATTGAGCAGCCTTCATTGGTGCGCACGCTGGATCAGCTGGAAGAGAAGGGCTTAATCACCCGCGCTACCTGCGCTAACGATCGTCGTGCTAAGCGCATTAAGCTGACCAAGCAGGCCGAGCCTATTATTGAGCAGGTTGAAAATGTGATTGATGCTACGCGCGATGACATTCTATCCGGCATCAGCCTGGAAGAGATCAATCAGATGGTGACGCTGATTGCGCGACTGGAAAAAAACATTCTTGAGTTTCACAACCGCGAGAAATAAAAAAACCGACGCCCGGCGTCGGTTTTTTTTTATCAGCATGCTTAACGCGGTGAAACGGTCACCTGGCTGCCGTTTGACGCCATGACGACGCGCTGGCCAACCGAGTAACGGGTGGCAGCTTGTTTCTGCACCACCATAATCGTGTTGCCATCATCCTTACGGATTTCCAGCTCTACACCATCAGACTTATTAACCGCACCCTGCACGCCCTGACCGGCTACGCCACCGAGCACGGCACCGCCAGCAGTGGCCAGGCTACGTCCGCTGCCGCCGCCAATGGTGTTACCGAGGAAACCACCCAGTACTGCACCACCAATCGCGCCAATCACGTTGTTTTCATCACCGCCCTGGATTTTAACCGGACGAACCGATACCAGCGTACCGTAAGAAACACTTTGTACTTGTTTAGCTTCGTTGGCGCTATAAACGTCACCGGAAAGGGTGCTGTCGTTGGCACAACCTGCCAGAGTTAAGCCGGTCAACGCCACGGCTACAAAACGCTTAATCATCAGAACGCTCCTTAATGCATAAAAACGCCATATATCTCATCCTGTACTGCAAACAGTATAAGACAGAAAACTGGCAATTGACTCTAAGTCCGTATAAAACGCGGCTGGGGCGAAGCATAGACCATTCCGCCTCAACAAAAATTCAATTACGTGACGAAAATATTTCTGAGCTGGAATGCACTGCGCAGCAGCGCTGAAAAGCGGAATTTTATCATAGAATTAGCCCCGGTAATTTGCCAGGCTTAAGCCAGATGATATTAAGGGAGTGAATCGCGATGAAATCAGGGCGCTATATAGGCGTGATGTCCGGCACCAGCCTTGACGGTGTAGATGTAGTGCTGGCGGCGATTGATGGACAGATGGTGGCGCAGCAGGCCAGCTATTGCCACCCGATCCCGCAGGAACTACGTCAGCAGGTACTGGCGATCTGTCAGGGACAAACGCTAACGTTGTCGCAGCTCGGTCAGCTGGATACGCGGCTGGGCAAGCTGTTTGCTGAAGCGGTATTAACCTTAATGCACCAGCAATCGCTGGAGGCCAGCGATATCATGGCGATTGGCTGTCACGGGCAAACGGTGTGGCACGAGCCACAAAGTGATGCGCCCAATACGCTACAAATTGGTGATAACAATCAGATTGCCGCCGCAACGGGCGTCACCGTTATCGGCGATTTTCGCCGCCGCGATATGGCGCTGGGCGGTCAGGGTGCGCCGCTGGTCCCCGCCTTCCATCAGGCGCTGCTGATGGACAGCGTGGAACGTCGCATGGTGCTCAACATCGGTGGCATCGCCAATTTGTCACTGCTGATACCGGGCCAGCCCGTGCGCGGCTTTGACACCGGCCCCGGCAATATGCTGATTGATGCCTGGATTTGGCGTAATAAAGCGTTGCCTTACGATAAAGATGCCGCCTGGGCACGCAGTGGCAACGTGGTGCCGGCGCTGCTGGAGTTGATGCTCAACGATCCCTGGTTTGCGCTGCCGCCACCGAAAAGTACCGGGCGTGAATACTTCAATCTGAGTTGGGTAGAACAACAGCTGCAGCGTTTCCCTGCGCTGGCACCGCAAGACGTTCAGGCCACGCTCAGCGAGCTGACGGCCTTGACGATAGCGCAGCAGGTACAGCTCAACGACGGTTGCGATCGACTGCTGGTGTGCGGCGGGGGCAGCCGCAATCCGCTACTGATGGCGCGCCTGGCGACCCATCTGCCGGGTACCGAAGTCGGCACCACCGACGCAGCCGGCATCAGTGGTGATGATATGGAAGCACTGGCCTTTGCCTGGCTGGCATTTCGCACCTTGAACGGTTTAGCAGGCAACTTGCCTGCAGTAACCGGTGCGCGAGAAATGAGTGTCCTGGGCGCCATTTATCCCGCCAATCCACGGCCCCTTCGTTAAGAGGTAAACATGAAGAAAATCGTTATTCTGTTGAGTAGCGTCGCGCTATTAAGCGGTTGCGGCATGCTGCATAAACAGGAACAAACACCGCAGCAGCTGCACTATCAGTGCGGCACCTTACCGTTAACGGTTACGCAGGATAATGCGAAGCAGCAGGTGAGTTTTATTCTGGATGGCAAACCGCTGACGCTGACGCAAACCGTTTCGGCATCTGGCGCGCGCTATAGCGATGGTAATTACGTCTTCTGGTCAAAAGGCAATGGCGCTTTTGTTGAACGTAATAACAAAATCGTGATTAATGATTGTGAACTGCAGAGCGCGGATACCTCCGTTAAGTAAACGTTAGGGAACAAGAAACAGCATGAGCGACAGTGACAGCTTGCAAAACATTGCCCATTTGCGTCGTGAATACACCCGCGGCGGGCTGCGGCGTAAAGATCTGCCAGATAATCCTCTGGCGCTGTTTGAACAGTGGTTGCAGCAGGCCTGCACCGCACAGTTGCCCGATCCCACGGCAATGACGGTAGCCACCGTTGATAGTAGCGGACAGCCGTATCAGCGCATCGTGTTGCTCAAGCATTACGACGAGCAGGGCATGGTGTTTTACACCAATCTTGGCAGCCGTAAAGCCCTGCAACTGGCCGATAATCCGCGCATTTCACTGCACTTCCCGTGGCATTTTCTCGAGCGTCAGGTAATGGTGCTGGGTGAAGTGGAGAAGCTATCCCCGCTCGAAGTGCTGAAGTACTTTAGCAGCCGCCCGCGCGACAGCCAGATTGGAGCCTGGGTTTCAAAGCAGTCAAGTCGTATTTCTGCACGCGGTGTGCTGGAAGGTAAGTTCCTCGAGCTAAAGCAGAAGTTCCAGCAGGGTGAGGTGCCGCTGCCCAGTTTCTGGGGCGGTTACCGTGTTAAATTCCACAGCGTGGAGTTCTGGCAGGGTGGTGAACATCGCCTGCACGATCGCTTCCTCTACCAGCGCGCGGACAATGGCTGGACGATTGACCGTTTAGCCCCGTAAAACTGCGTTTTATCCCCTTTCAACGCTGGCGCAGTTGGCGCCAGCGCTTTATGCTATAGCCCTCTTTTTTTTCGTCTCCGCACGTCAGCGGAAAGCTGTGTACCAGCCTAGGTGCAGTCTGATCAATTTGGAGTCAGTGATGACCAGCAGTAACCTGATACAACAATTGCAAGAAAGGGGCTTAGTCGCCCAGGTAACGGATGAAGAAGCGTTAGCAGAGCGACTGGCGCAAGGGCCAATTGCACTCTATTGCGGCTTCGATCCTACCGCTGATAGCTTGCATTTGGGCCATCTGGTGCCGCTGCTCTGCCTGAAACGTTTTCAGGATGCCGGACACAAGCCGGTCGCGCTGGTGGGTGGTGCCACTGGTCTGATTGGCGATCCCAGCTTTAAAGCAGCAGAACGTAAACTTAACACCGCTGAAACCGTGGGCGAATGGGTCGACAAGATCCGCAACCAAGTCGCGCCATTCCTCAGCTTTGACTGTGGCGATAACAGCGCCATTGCTGCCAATAACTATGACTGGTTTGGCGGCATGAATGTGCTGACTTTCCTGCGCGACATCGGTAAGCACTTCTCGGTAAATCAGATGATCAACCGCGAAGCGGTGAAACAGCGTCTGAACCGTGAAGATCAGGGCATCTCATACACTGAGTTCTCCTACAACCTGCTGCAGGGTTATGACTTTGCCGAGCTGAATAAGCGTCACGATGTGGTGCTGCAGATTGGCGGTTCCGATCAGTGGGGCAACATCACCTCAGGTATCGACCTGACGCGTCGTCTGCATCAGCAGCAGGCGTGGGGATTAACCGTACCGTTGATTACCAAATCAGACGGCACCAAATTCGGCAAAACCGAAGGTGGCGCGGTATGGCTCGATGCGAAGAAAACCAGTCCGTATAAGTTCTACCAGTTCTGGATCAATACGGCGGATGCGGACGTGTATCGCTTCCTGAAATTCTTTACCTTCATGAGCATTGAAGAGATCAATGCGCTGGAAGAAGAGGACAAAAACAGCGGCAAAGCGCCACGCGCGCAGTACGTGCTGGCGGAGCAGGTGACGCGTCTGGTGCACGGCGAGAGCGGCTTGACCGCAGCAAAACGCATCACCGAAAGTCTGTTCTCCGGCAGCCTGAGTGCCATGACCGAAGCTGACTTCGAGCAGCTGGCGCAGGATGGTATGCCAACCATTACGCTGACGGCAGCAGACGATCTGCAGCAGGCGCTGGTCGCTGCTGAACTGGTGCCATCGCGCGGCCAGGCACGCACCATGATCGGCTCTAATGCGGTAGCGCTGAATGGTGAAAAGCAGTCAGACGCCGAGTACCGTTTTAGCGAAAGCGATAAACTGTTTGGACGCTTCACGTTGTTGCGTCGCGGTAAAAAACATTACTGCCTGATAAACTGGCAGTAAGCGTTCAGGGCCGGCATCCGGCCCTTTTTTATGGCAAGGCAGTACAGGGCAAAATGAAAAATATTCTCGCAATTCAATCTCACGTTGTTTACGGACACGCGGGTAACAGCGCCGCCGAATTCCCGATGCGCCGCATGGGCGCAAACGTTTGGCCGCTGAATACCGTGCAATTTTCAAATCATACACAGTACGGTCACTGGACCGGCACCGTGATGCCCGCCACGCATTTAACTGACATCGTTAAAGGTATTGCGGCAGTTGACCGCCTGAAGACCTGTGATGCGGTGCTGAGCGGCTATTTAGGTTCAGCGGAGCAGGGCGAACAGATTCTGGAGATCGTGCGTCTGGTTAAAGAAGCCAACCCGAATGCGTGGTTCTTCTGCGATCCGGTGATGGGCCATCCGGAAAAAGGCTGCATCGTGGCGCCGGGCGTGGCGGAGTTCCACTGCAAAATGGCGCTTCCCGCCAGTGACATCATCGCACCGAATCTGCTGGAGCTGGAAATGCTCAGCGGCCATGAAGTCGCTAACGTCGAGCAGGCGGTAGTCGCGGCCCGTGAACTGATCGGCAAAGGGCCTAAAGTGGTGCTGGTGAAGCATTTGGCGCGTGCCGGACGTCGCAGTGATCGTTTTGAGATGCTGCTGGTGACCGCCGAAGAGTGCTGGCACATCAGTCGTCCGCTGGTGGACTTTGGCGTCCGTCAGCCGGTGGGCGTTGGCGATCTCACCAGCGGCCTGCTGCTGGTCGATCTGCTGCACGGTAAATCGCTGCAGGATGCGCTCGAGCACATCACCGCAGCGGTGTATGAAGTGATGCTGAAAACCCACGAAATGGGCGAGTACGAATTACAGCTGGTAGCAGCGCAGGATGCGATTGCCAAACCTACGCAGCACTTTGCAGCTGAAAAGCTGTAGCCCTCTTCAGGCCGGTTTTTTACACCGGCCTTACTCGGTTAAACCAAACCTTCCGCCTGCAACGCCGCCTGCACTGCCGGGCGCTCCGCAACGCGACTGAACCAGGCTTCCAGCGCATCCAGTCCAGCCAAATCCAGCTTGATGGCTTTAGCCCAGCGGGTCACCACAAACAGGTAAACGTCGGCGACGGTAAAGCGTAATCCCAGCAGCCACTGCTTATCCTGCAATGCCTCATTCACCGCCTGATACTTCTTTTCCAGCTGCGCGCGCACGATGGCTTTGTACTCTTCCGGTGTATCCGCACGAAACAGCGGGCTAAAGCTTTTGTGCAATTCACTGCTCACGAAACTAAGCCATTCCAGCGTGTGATAGCGCGTCAGGCTGCCGGTGGGCGCCAGCAGATTACGATCCGGCTTGAGATCGGCCAGATATTGCACAATTGCGACACCTTCGATCAGGATGCTGCCGTCATCAAACTGCAACGCCGGAACTTGTCCTTTCGGGTTAATTTGCCAGTAATCCTCTCCCTGCTCGGTAACCTTCTTCTGCAGATCGACGTTCACCTGAGTGAAATCCAGTCCACATTCAAGCGCGACAATATGCGGCGACAGTGAACAGGCGCCGGGCTTGCAATAGAGTTTCATCATGGCTTCTCCTTGAGTGTTGTGGTGATCGAAGCAGCATAAATCTGCCAGTCATTTTTACCAGTGACAGCGATCAGGATTTGCGGTCACCCTTGAGGTTTTGTTCAGCAAAGCATGGCAGTAAAGGCAGTTTTTCGAGCGCAAAATTCCAAAATTGCCTCACCTTGGGTGTCATATTCTTTACACGTTGCGTCACCAACTGTACGGGAAGCGGGGCCGGTTCCCATTCAGGGAGTAAACGCTGGAGTGTGCCACGGTGGATATCATCGATAACCTGATACGACAACAGGCGTCCGATTCCGTGAGCATTACGCAGCGCTTCCCGCTGGCTCTCTACGTCGTTGACGCGCAGGCGCGGGTTAATGCGGACACGCAGATCCTGCGCAAAACGCCATTCGCGCGTATGCAGCAAACTCGCCACTAATGCATGCTGAGCGAGTTCAGCGGGATGGGTGGGGATGCCGGCTAGCGTTAGATAATCGGGGCTGGCAACCAGCGTTGAGCGTACGCTACCAACCTGACGCGCCACCATGGAGGAGTCCTGCAATTCGCCAATGCGCAAGGCGATATCCAGGCCATTTTCAATCAGGTCCTGATAGCTATCACTTAGCACCACTTCAATCTGCATCTCGGCATGCTGCTGTAAGAAGCTGCTCACGAGCGGCATAATATGATGGCGACCAAACTGCACCGGCGCAGTGATGCGCAATAGCCCATGCAGGCCACTATGGTGAGCGCTATCCAGCGCGCGCTGATAGTCGCTCAGCAGGCGTTGCGCCTGTTCAAACAGCTGCCAGCCTGCTTCAGTAGGCGCCAGCTGACGCGTAGTGCGTTCAATCAACGTGGTGGCCAGACGGGCTTCCAGCGTGTTAAGGGTGCGGGTGATCACCGGCGGCGAGCGCTGGAGCAGACGTGCGGCACCGGCCAGGCTGCCCTGCTGAATCACCGCAACAAACACCTGTAGCTCATCGAACCTGTCCATGATTATTCCACTCTGATTAACAGTGATGGGTCATGATGAAGTTAAGTGAGCAAAAAGCGAAGTGTGTTAGGCGGAAAAGCGTAAAGAAAAGAGCAAAGAGAGTGGAATAGCGAGGGCAAGAAAAAGCCGGGACTCGCCCGGCTATTCATTTACTGATTCGCGTTCGCGCGTTTCAGTTCAGTCTGCGTATCATCCTGCGTCATGCGGTTCAGCAGTGGGGCAGTGAACAACATCACCAGCGCAATCACGCCTGTTGCGATACCAATCTGCTGGAACACCTGGCTGTACACTGCCAGTGAAGCGTGCGGATCGGTAACATCGCTGGGTACGGCCATCAGATTCGCCACTTTACCGGCAATCATTGCCGCACCGGCGGTGGTCAGGAACCATGATCCCATGATGAAGCCCATCAAGCGCTGCGGAACCAGCTGGGCAACCATCGCCAGACCCAAACCAGAGATCATCAGCTCGCCGATACTCTGCAGCGCATAGCTAAGGATCAGCCAGTTAACCGAAACGATGCCGGCTTCGTTGGCAAATTTGGCACCAAACGGCAGCACCAGGAAGGCTGCAGAACACAGCACCATACCAAAGGCAAATTTGTGCGGCATCGGCATTTTGTCGCCGAGTTTGTTATACACCGCGGCCAGAATCGGGCTCGCCAGCATAATCCAGAACGGGTTCAACGCCTGGAACTGCTCCGGCTCAAAGGTGATGCCCAGAATCGCGTGCTCAACGTTACGAATAGCGAAGAAGTTAAGTGACGTCGGCATCTGCATGTAGAGCACGAAGAACACAATCGCTTCGACCATCAGCAGGAAGGCAACAATCATCTTACGGCGCGCTGCGCCCTTCAATGCGAAGGCTTCTTTAGCAAAGATCAACACAATACCTGCCGCGATCACACCCAACGTCATACGCGCGATGCTTTGGTGATGCAGCAACCACGCCGCCAGCGCCACCAGCGCCACCACGCCAACCAGCGTCATCAGCAGTTTGCCGACCTGCAGCGGGGCGAAATCCGGCTTGGAGCCGTAGTTTTTCACCAGACGCTGGCAGAACATGAAGTTCAGTAGCGTGATGACCAGGCCCACCACCGACAGCGAGAACGCCGCGCCCCAGCCATATTTCGCAGCCAGCCACGGTGTCAGCATCATTGAGAACAGCGAACCAATATTGATCGACATGTAGAACATGGTGAAGGCACCGTCGAGGCGCGCGTCATCTTTCTCATAGCAGGTCGAAAGCAGGGAAGAGGGGTTGGCTTTAAATAAGCCGCTACCGACGGCGATGGTCGCCATGCCGATATAGACCATTGAAGTGTCGTGGCCAGAGAAGGCAATCAGCGCGTAACCCAGCGCCAGCACAATCACCCCAAGGACAATCACGCGTTTGGTACCCAGTACTTTATCGCCAAGCCAGCCGCCGATAGCGACTAAACCATAAACCAGGGCGCTAAACGAGGTGAACAGCGTAATGGAATCCGCTTCGGACATTCCCAGCTGTTTAACCAGGTAAACGGCCATGATGGCTTGCAGACCGTAGTAACCAAAACGTTCCCATAGCTCGATGGAGAAGATCAGATAGAACGCTTTCGGTTGCTTAAAAGCGTTGAGGCTTGGCGCCCCGTCAGTGTGTTTGTTTGCAGTTGACACTTGTACCTCAGTTTTAACATAGCCTGTTTTGTGACAGGAATTAAGTCTGCGTCGGGCTGGGTAATCCCGCGCAACATTGTTATTAGAAAGGAAAAACGGCGACTAATTTGGCTGAATCACGCCATCAGGGCAAGCATTTTTTGCACGCTGAAATACTTGTCATAGGTAGGGTTAATGCCGTTATACAAAGTTGTAAATCAGTGTTAAATCTTGCTGCGTGGCATTATATCAGGATAAAGATGCTAAATGCAGATCTGGAAGATCATTTTCCTGATATAAACTGCTCAGGCAGGCTTTATTAGAATATATCGCTGAAGGTTATGATTTATACAGATAATATTATTATCTCTGTTCACAATGTAAGCATAATAGCTTGATTGGTGAGCGTAATAAGCAGTCAAAAGATTCCAGAACGCTAATTTGTTGATCCTGCGCACAAAACCGCGAATTAATTAAAAGGGTAAAAGAAGTAAACGTTTGCCTGGCTGACAAGTGACGAATAATCGCGCGATTGATGCTGCGTTTTGCCAGATAAAAAAGCAGTAACAAGTGCAATCGTCAGCAACGCCGTCAGCATAAATCGCCATTTTTGGCCCTTAGACAGCTCGGCCGCTTTGCTGTAACCTCGCTTTTTCCCTGAAAGGACGTAGTCATGACGAAGTCGATTCGTGTCGCCCTGATTGGCGATTATCGTGCCAGTGCCGTAGCGCATCAGGCGATTCCTCCTGCCGTAGAACTCGCTGCAAAAACCCTCTCCCTTGATGTCAGCGCCGACTGGATTGCCACGCCTGAGCTCGATCAGCACAATCTCGCCGATTACCAGGCGATCTGGCTGGTGCCGGGCAGCCCTTATTTGAATGATGAAGGCGTGTTTGCTGCGTTGCGCTGGGCACGTGAAAGCGCTAAGCCGTTTTTGGGCTCGTGCGGCGGATTTCAGTACGCCATCGTTGAATACGCGCGCAATGTCTTGGGCTGGGAAGATGCCACCCATGCCGAAACCGATCCTGGCGGTCGTTGGGTGATTGCGCCGCTGGCCTGTTCGCTGGTAGAACAGCGCGGAACCGTCACCTTTGCGCCGGGATCGCGTATCGCCCAGGCTTACGGTGCCTTGCAGAGTGATGAAGGTTACCACTGTAATTTTGGCGTCAATGCCGAATTCAGTGAGGCGCTGGCAACGCAAAATTTGCGCATCACTTCATGGGATTTGGCGGGCGACGTGCGCGGCATTGAACTGATCGATCATCCGTTCTTTGTCGCGACGCTGTTCCAGTCTGAGCGCGCGGCGCTGCAAAATCGGTTATCACCGCTGGTGGTTGCCTGGCTGCAGGCGGCCGCAGGCTAAACCTGCACCTGACGACAATCGCGGAAAACACCCGTAGAGTCGCCATTCATGGCGACCGTTATTACAAGAGCTGCAGCAACGGCTTACGATCCCGCCCCGATTGGTGATAGCTGTGGATTGCCTCGCGCCACTGCACCAGCGGGAAAATCGCTACCTCACCGCAATGACTGGTGCGTAACAGTGGCCAAAGCGTGCAAAACAACTGTTGCCAATCCTGCTGCGCTAATCCTTCAAGCGTATGCCGCACGTGGAACCAGTGCAGCGCCGGGCGGGGCGCATTCACCCGCACCGGCTTGCCGCTCAGCACGCCGTAGGCAACAAATTGTGCCTCGGCGGGCAGGGCGTGCCAAATCAACTGACCGATCTCGCCACCTACTGCATCAAACACCACATCGCACTGCTGTGCGACGGCGGCGATCGCTTCACGCTGGGTTTCGCGCAGTGATGTGATACCTAACGCCTGCAAAAGCGAAGCATGTTGCGGCGCACGGTGGACCACGGTGATAGCGGCCGCGCCCCATTGGCGGGCCCACTGCGCAAGTAATAAAGCACAGGCGGAACCGCCCGCGGTGATCAGCACGCGTTTAGCTGTAGGCGGCCATTGCTGCAGCATCAACAGCGCCGCCAGCGGATTGATATAGGCACGCGCAGCCAGCGCACTGTCGATGTCACAAGGTACCGGCACGGCCATGTGTGGGTCACAATCAATATAACGTTGCCAGGTGCCGGTGCTACGCAGCGGCAGCACGCGCTGGCCGAGTAAAGAGGTGAAAGCGGCGGGCGCCTCAATGACTGTGCCCACGCCTTCATACCCGGCGACCTGCGGCGGTATAACGCGATGGCGATAAGCACCGGTAACCGGAATCAGGTCGGACGCATTGATGGGAGCAAATTGCATCGCGACGCGCAGCAGACCCGCAGCGCGAGGCGATAAAGGGGCGGATTCAAGGGTGAGGACGCGAGCGGGATCGCCAAACTGCCGATAAACCAGCGCAAGATTGCCCGTGGTTATCGGCAGTGAGTCAGAGTTCGGTTTTGGCGTCGAACTCACACAAATCTTCAATCAGGCAGGAGCCGCAGCGCGGCTTGCGCGCCACGCAGGTGTAACGGCCATGCAGAATCAGCCAGTGATGGCAATCGACCTTGAACGCCGAGGGCACCACTTTCAGTAGCTTATCTTCCACTTCTTCCACATTTTTACCTGGCGCAAAACGGGTGCGATTACTGACGCGGAAAATATGGGTGTCGACGGCGATAGTCGGCCAGCCGAAAGCGGTGTTCAGCACCACGTTAGCGGTTTTGCGGCCCACGCCAGGCAGCGCTTCCAGTGCCGCACGATCTTCCGGCACTTCGCCACCGTGCTGTTCCAACAGGATGCGGCAGGTCTTGATGACGTTTTCGGCTTTGCTATTAAACAGGCCGATGGTTTTGATGTACTCCTTTACGCCATCAACGCCCAGCGCCAGTATCGTTGCCGGCGTGTTTGCCACCGGATAGAGCTTCGCGGTGGCTTTATTAACGCTAACGTCTGTCGCCTGAGCCGATAGCAACACCGCAATCAGCAACTCAAACGGCGAGCTGAAGTGTAATTCCGTAGTGGGATGCGGATTTTCATCACGCAGGCGCGTAAGGATCTGCGCGCGTTTCTCTTTATTCACACCGCTTTCCCGGTTGCGCCTTGCGGCTCGGCTTCAGGAGCGGCGGCGCGAGTAGCGGCGCGCTGTTTCATCTTCTGGTCAATCAGGTATTTGGCCGCCAGCAGCATGCCGAGACCAATAAAGGCGCCCGGTGGCAACATCGCCAGCAGCATGGGCGAATCAAAGTGCACCACTTCAATGCGCAGCGCTTTGGCCCAAGGGCCAAGCAGCTGATCTGCGCCGTTGAACAGCGTGCCGCTGCCAATCAGTTCGCGAATCGAACCCAGCGTTACCATCGCGCAGGTCGCGCCCATGCCGATGGCAAAACCATCCAGCGCGGAGAGCGGAATGCTGCTCTTTGAGGCGACTGCCTCAGCGCGACCCACCACGATGCAGTTGGTGACGATCAGCGGAATAAAGATGCCGAGTGACTGGTACAACCCATAGGCATAGGCGTTGATCAGCATTTGCACACAGCTCACCACTGAGGCGATGATCATCACGTAAATCGGGATACGGATTTCCGCGGGCACCCAACGGCGCGAGGCGGAAATCGAGCTGTTGGTGATGGTGAGCACCAGCGTGGTCGCCAGGCCTAAACCGAGGGCGTTAGTGGCGGTAGAGGTGACCGCCAGCAGCGGACACAGGCCAAGCAGCTGGACCAGCGCGGAGTTATTTTTCCACAGGCCGCCGACCAGTAAATTCTTCGCTTCACTCATTTGCATCTCCACATTCAGGCAGCGAAGCGAGCTTCGCGGGCAGTGTTTCAATTAGCAGCGTGGTACGCTTAGTGGCATTAACCACGGCGCGCGGCGTAATGGTTGCGCCGGTAAATTGGTCGAATTCACCGCCGTCTTTTTTCACCGCAAAATTTTTGTCATCAGCGCCATGGATCACTTTGCCATTAAAGCTGTTGATCCAGTCTGAAATACGCAGTTCGATTTTATCGCCGAGGCCTGGCGTTTCATGATGCTCAACCACACGCACGCCCAGCACTTTACCGTGGAAATCGGCCCCGACTAACATCTGAATCGCACCAGAATAGCCGTCTGGCGCGGTGGTCTCAAGCGCTGCAGCGACGGGCTGATCGCCTTTGCGCGCTAAATAGAGATGATGTGGCCGGTCATTCCCCAGCGCAGCAGCATCCGTTACCAGAAAACACTCCTGCTGAATGTGATTGTCGTACAGATCGGTTGGCACCACCTGATCCAACAGATTTTTCTGTTGCAGCGCAGTTTGATGCTCCACCGTCGGCTTGGTGACATAGTTGACCACCGCCGTTACCCCGGTGGTGATCACCGCGAAGGCTGCCAGCGTTACCGCATTTTTACGAATAGCATCGATCATCTTCAATCCTTGCGATGGCCGTAAACGCGCGGCTGAGTGTAGTAATCAATCAGCGGTACGCAAATATTGGCCAGCAGCACCGCGAAGGCGACGCCATCCGGATAGCCGCCAAAACTGCGAATCAGCCATACCAGTAAACCAATCAGCGCGCCGTAAATCAGACGTCCACGATTGGTGGTCGAGGCGGTTACCGGATCGGTGGCAATAAAGAACGCACCGAGCATGGTGGCGCCGGAAAACAGGTGAATCAGTGGTGAATTCAGCGACTCCGGCGAGAACAGCCAGCCTAGCGTGGCGCAGAATGCCAGCGAGACGAGGAAACTGACCGGGATGTGCCAGCGAATGGCATTTTTCGCCAGCAGCACTACGCCGCCCAGCAGATAACCGAGGTTAACCCATTGCCAGCCAAGGCCGGCTAACACGCCGGTGTAAATCGGTTCGGCTAACAGCTGCTCAGCGCTGTGTCCGGCGCGCAGCCCGGTTTTAAACGTATCCAGCGGCGTCGCCTGGCTGACGCCATCTACGCCAAGCTGCAGCTGCTGCATGGTTTCACCCGCCAGCGTGTGGTGGGTGAAGATCATGCTGAGCGAATCCATCAAGCCGGGTTTAATCGCCTGCAAGCTATCAGGCGGCAGCCAACTGGTCATTTGTACCGGGAAGGAGATCAGCAGCACCACATAGCCCACCATCGCCGGGTTGAACGGATTTTGCCCCAAACCGCCGTACAGCTGCTTGGCAATCACGATGGCGAAAATCGTCCCCAACACCACCAACCACCAGGGCGCGAGCGGCGGCAGACTAATGCCGAGCAGCAGCGCGGTGAGCAGGGCGGAATTATCAGACAGCGTCGGCACCACCGGCGTTTTGCGCAGGCGCAGTATTGCGCCTTCGGTTGCCCATGCGGTCGCCGTTGCCAGCAACACCTGAATCAGAAAGCCGACGCCAAAGAAATACCACTGTGCGGCCATGCCCGGCAACGCCGCCAGCACCACCAACAGCATGATATTGCCGGTGCTGCGGCGGTTGTGGGTATAGGGAGAACTTGCAATACGAAAAGCCATTTATTCCTCAGTCGTCGAAGGCTGCTGCTGCGCTTTACGCGCTTTGGCACGGGCGACCGCAGCGGCAATTGCCGCTTTGCGTGGGTCGGCGGAGTCAGGAGAGGCAGCAGCCTCCACTTCAGGAGAAGATGTTTCAGTCTGCTGCGCGGCGGCAGCGGCGGCTTTTTTCGCTTTTGCACGCGCAATCGCTGCTTCAACGGCGGCTTTACGCGGATCAACCTCAGCGGCAGGCGCAGCGGCTTCGGGCTCAGCCGGCGCTGTGTCAGC